>CAMLGP010000414.1 GCA_946479535.1 uncultured Bacteroidota bacterium | reverse complement strand
TTCTGGCCATGAAACTACAAAGGCTCCACTGCTAACAGCATCCATTTTTTGCATAAATTCCCTCGATTCTTTTACATAATCAAGTACACCACAGGCTGCTGAAACGGTGAATTTTTCTCCCTTGAAATCGTGTTTGAGAAAATCACCAGCAATGAATTTGCAGCGCTCACCCACACCTTCTGCCGCTGCATGCTTACGTGCATACTCATTCATTGATTCGGCAAAATCAATACCGAGGAGAAATTTTGCATTAGAGTTCTTTAACCAGGTAACGCTATTGACACCAGGACCGGAGCCAATATCCAAAACGGTAGGTTGATCAAATTCTTTTACTGTGTTCAACACTACCGCAGTACGAACGTAAACCGCCTTCCGGAAGGTTTTATCAAACAATGACGGCTTTTTGTAATAGTTAGCGAAGAGATCACTACGAACGTCCCAATACTGCTGGGCTGTGTGAATGTTCTTTGACATATTCAGCTTTTTTTAGACAGGTTACAAAATGATACTGATTTAAGAGATATTTTATCTTGTTATAAATAGTGCCCCGGAATAAATTCCATCGCAAATTTATCAAAAACGATTTTGGTTTTGAGTAGCCCGTTCCGGGCGGATAATTCGGGGAACAGCTGATCCACCGGTTATCAAACTCATAAGGGTGCATATAGAGCATTACATCCTTTTGATCTGCATCAAGCTTCCGGAAAAAATTCTTAAGCATGAATTGCGGAAAGGCACGCATATATCCACCTCCTGCCACTGGCAGTTTTTTATTCCGCCAGTCCATCACGGTCAATGGCAACTCTACAATTTCCCTGCCGTTTGGAAGCACGTATAACGTATCCTGGGCTGGAAAATTGGCGATGCCATAATTTTTTAGTTTGACGGGGAAAATGCTGCTGTCATACTTTAATCCCAGCTCACTCAGGATCTCCAGTACATACAGGTTAGTCTCATTTACGGAGAAATAAGGCGCGCGATAGCCATACACGGGAGCACCTATAATGTCTGTTACCAGCTTATAATTATCCCTCAGGTCTTCAAAGGCTTTCTTCCGGTCAAGCGTGTTCATACGGATGTGGTGAGTACCATGCATGCCAATCTCGTGGCCTTCCGCAGCTATTTTCTTTACCAGGTCAGGGCGATATTGGGCCAGCATACCCAGAATAAAAAATGTGGCTTTCTTTCCAGCATCATTCAAAAGGCCAAGCACCAGGTCTGTCTGCCGGTCAATGGTTTTTCCAACAGGTGGTGTTACCACGCCGGTATGATCCCGGCCCAGCAGTTGAGAAAAATCTTCCCAATCAATCGACAGTGTAAAAGATGCGGGATTATTGTTCATTGACCACCTCCGTAATTGCCTGCAAATATATTTTGATTACCAATTTCTTGTCAAATTCCCTGATCATCTTTTCCCTGCCCTTTTGCCCCATTGTTTCCCGCTGGGAGGGGGAAAGGCTTATCATCTGTTTAATCTTTTCGGCAAGATCCTTTCCATCCCTTACACGGCATAGCAATCCATTTACCCCATCGTCAACAATATCCCTGCACCCTGTCACATTAGTAGTGATCAGTGGCTTTGCCATACTTGCTGCTTCCAGCAATACATTATTCATTCCCTCCCGGTAAGAAGGCATCACCACACAGTCTGCATTAGCTATAAAGGGTCGCACATCCTTTTGTTTATCATGGTATACGATCCATTTCTTTTCAATCCATTCATTCAGCTCTTCCGCCGTTACTGTCAGAGATTTCTTATTACCTCCCCATAATGGACCTACTATATGAAACTCTGCTGAAGATATCTCCGCTTTTACAAGGGAAGCTGCCTCTACATATTCCATCACTCCCTTATCCTTTAAAAGCCGGCTGATATAGAGGAAAACAAATTTCCCATCTGTTCTTGTAGAAGGTTGCGGAGAAAATTTTTCATAATTGATGCCTGATCCGGGTACCCTCCTGGCCTGTTCACGCTTGATATATCCCGCTTGAATAAAAGCTTCGAGATCATCAAAATTGGGGAAAAACACAAACCTTGTTTTCTTCAACACAAATTTGTAGAGCATGCGCGCAATCCTGTACGATAAACTATTACTTTCAAACAGCGGTCCCGTTCCGGTAATAGTAGAGATGGTAGGCAATTTCAATTTGCGGGTAACCATATTACCATAAATGGCAGGCCGTATCGTAAACGTAAGCACTACATCCGGATCGATTTCTTCCAGTGCCTTTCTCAACCGCTTCTGATATTGAATGGCAGTGATGGGGTTCATTACACTTTTCCCCACATCAATGAAACGAACCACTTTTTCAAGGTCCCCATTCTTAAAGGAGTCATCTACTTCGGTAAGCACGGTTACGTCATATTTATCAGCGATTGCTTTTACAAGGTCATGCCGGATAGAATAAATGCCCAGTTCATGATTTTCAATAATCGCTACTTTCTTCTTTACAGCTTTCATAGTTTACGTCAGTGCTGTGCAGCCAGCTTTGATTGAGACACTCCCTCATACTTTCCCAGATACACCTTTTTATACCATACTTCCAGTGCAAAAAGTGTCCAGAGCATTTTGGCTCTTTTTTCATCTCCCGTTTTTATTTTCCGATCCCATAATTGCTGCACAAATCCTTTTTGAACAAATTGCTGGCAATAGGCATTATCTGATAAAATATAGGAAGCGATCATATCCTTCAATTGCCCATCAATCCATTTTTTTAATGGTATTTCAAACCCCCGCTTGGGTTGATTGATCAATTCTGCAGGCAAATATTTTTCAGCCAACCGGCGCAACAGGAATTTGGTCTGCTGGCCTTTTATTTTATAATCATCATTGATACCGGGCACATACTCCAGGATCTCCCTGCTCAATAATGGACTTCTGCCTTCCAGTGAATGAGCCATGGTAGCTATATCCATTTTCACCAGCAGATTTCCAGCAAGGATATTATCAAAATCCAGGTTCATGATCTTTTGCAGACCACTTAAAGGAGTATAATTGATGTTTTCAAAATCTGCTTTTACTGCACTCAATATTGAATTGTTTGCAGTAAGGTATTTTTCAAGTCCCTCAAAGCTGTCGATAGTAGCGGACAAATAAGTATCAAGTCCGTTTTTACTCGCCAGATCCGCCAGCCGATACAGGAAATTGTATTTGCTTTTCTTATTATGTGGTACCGGCAGTACAGCTTTTGCAAGGGAAGCCATGCCCTTTATCGCAAACCCTGGCTTAAAGAAATCATATTTGGCAAATGGGACATAACGGCGGTATCCTCCAAACACTTCATCTCCACCATCGCCATTTAATATTACTGTCAGATGTTTTTTAGCTTCCCTGCTAACATAGTAGCTGGGTATAGCTGAACTGTCAAAGAATGGTTCTCCATAGTTACAGAGTATTTTCTCTATATCATCAACCAGGTTATCAAAGCTGATCCTGATCTCATAATGTTTGGTTTCATATTTCTCTGCTACCAGTTTGGCGAGGGGCGCTTCATCATACTCTCCATCAAAGGAGACAGTAAATGTTTTCAGTGTGGAGTTATATTTTTTTGCTATAGCAGATACCAGTCCGCTATCGATGCCCCCACTCAGAAAGGAACCCACTTCCAGATCAGATGATTCAACTCTTCTTTTTACAGCCAGTTGTAACATTTCTTCCACTTTCGCAAGGGAAGTAGAAAAATCATCATTGGATTTTTGCAAATAATGTTCATGGATATTCCACCAGCGTTTGACCCGGGGTTCGGGTCTATCAAGGGAGATCAGGGCAAAACTTCCTGCAGGCAGTTCCCATACATTTTTATAAGGAGTGGCTGATTTATAGAAATAACCCATGCGCACATACTGGTGAAGATTATTTTCTTCAGGCTGTAAGTCCAATTGGGTATTGATGGAATTCAATTCAC
>CAMLGP010000413.1 GCA_946479535.1 uncultured Bacteroidota bacterium | reverse complement strand
AAACGGATGACTTTATTCCTTCCACATTTTTGCGTGATATATTTGGGGATATACGGGTTGAATACCTGAAAGAAGATAATGATGGAAATATCTGGTTTGTAGAGAACAAGCACCTGGGAGTGGTTGATTTCTCCCAGGAAAAGCCAAGGATCATTCATTTTCCGGAATTAAATAACAAGATCATGTCCGGAGGATTTGAATATGTATACCCTTACAATCGCAATAATATATTTGTTGCTGCAGAAGAAGGGTTCTATGTGATCAACTATGAACAATATAAAACGGTTAAGGAAAATATTCCCATCCTTATCAATAGCGTTAAGATCAGCAACAAATCAGACAGCACCATATTCTCTGAGTATTTTGGGGATAGCCTTGCAAGCGGCATTATAAACTCCAGAGAAGCTGAAATAAAATACCGTTGGAACTCGGTAAATTTTGAATATTCTTCCTCTTTGTATGGAAAGCAGTCCAGTATTGAATATTCCTGGTATCTGGCTGGATTTGATAAAGGCTGGTCAGCCTGGTCAAGAAAAACAGAAAAAGAATATCCTTATCTGGCGCCGGGCACCTATACTTTCAGCGTAAAGGCAAGAACACATGAAGGGGCTGAATCTTCTGTGGTCAGTTACCGGTTTACCATATTGCCTCCCTGGTATCGTACCATCTGGATGTATCTTATTTACGCTGCCATTATAGGATTCATCATTTATGGCATACACCGCTATCAGCGCAGGAAATTCATCAGGCAGCAACAGAAACATGAAGAAGAAAGAGAAAAGCTGGAATATGTAAATAAGCTGCAAAAAGAAAAGTTTGATGAAGAGCAGAAACAGCTGACCTATCTGCATCAGCTTGAATTGGAAAGACACGAGAATGAGATCATCCGGTTACGTAATGATAAGCTGGAATCAGAGATCCAGCTAAAGAATACAGAACTCGCTTCTACCACTTTAAACCTGATCCAAAAAGGAGAAATGCTTGCCAAGGTGAAAGAGGAATTTGTGCGAATGAAAAAGGTAAGTGATGTGGATAAAGAATCTGACGACTATAAGAAGATCCTGAAAATGCTGGGCGAGGATAAGATGAAAAAGAACTGGGAACAGTTTGCCGTACATTTTGATAAGGTACACAGTGATTTTCTTGTTTCCATCAAGGCTGCCTATCCCAATCTCACGCCTGCGGAACTGAAGCTTTGCGCCTACCTGCGACTAAGTCTTTCCAGTAAGGAAATTGCCCAGATCATGAATATTACTATTAAGAGCGTGGAGCTGGGAAGGCATCGCCTAAGAAAGAAATTGAAGATAGCTCCTGAAGTGAACCTGTTCAACTTCCTGCTCAATTTTCATTCTGAGATAGACAATAATAAAAACGGTCAGTAATGCATTTTTTTGATCAGTTATATTCATTCTTTCTCAGAAATAAGAAGAAGTCTATTGTATTGCTGATCCTTCTTGCCGTTGTTATTATCCCTACGTGTGTTTCAAAACCTAAATCAGACTATGTTGAATTAAGAGGAGAAGGCTATGTAGGTAGTATTGTCTGCAAAGATTGCCATGCTTCCATATATGATAAATACATAAACAGTGCCCACCATAATACCAGTAGTGATACTGTGCCAACATTTATACAAAATGAATTTGCAGCAGGCAAAAACCAGTTCCGGTTTAACGAGGATGAAACTGTTGTAATGGAGAAGCAGGGCGATCAATTCTTTCAGTCCCTTTATGTTGATGGCCAAAGGAAATCGTCGGCGCCGTTTGACATAGCCGTAGGTTCCGGAAGGAAGGCCCAATCTTATTTATATTATAATGAAATAGGGAAACTATCCCAGCTTCCGATCTCTTATTTCGTTTCGCAACATAGCTGGGCTAACAGCCCCGGCTTTCCAGCAGATCATCCAAAGTTTGACCGGAACATTCCTTCCTATTGCATGGGATGTCATAGCTCATACATAGGAGTAAAGCAAACCTATAAAGGCCTGGCACTGGAAGAACAGTTTGAAAAGGGAAAGATCATTTATGGCATTGATTGCGAGCGATGCCATGGTCCTGCCCTAACACATGTTGAATATCAAACCAGTCACCCACAGGATAAAGAAGGTAAGTATATAACGAAGATTGCAGGTCTGACCAGAGTTCAAAAGAATGATGCATGCGCATTGTGTCACTCAGGATTTAAAAATTCCCAGCAGTCTGTATTTCAATTTAAACCTGGTGATGACCTGAATAATTTTTATGTTCCCGAGTATCCAGGATTTGATACATCAAACCTGGACGTTCATGGTAACCAGGCTCAGTTGATGATGGCTAGCAAATGTTTCAGAGGAAGTAAAGATCTGACATGTATTTCCTGTCATAATGTTCACGTAAAGGAAAGAGACAAAATAGAAACATTCTCTCAACGTTGCATGACCTGTCATAAGCAGGTTGAACATGGTTTCAATAAGACTGGTGAATATTCCAGCCTTCTCAGGAACAATTGCATCGATTGTCACATGCCTTTGAAAGCTTCCAATCTTATCACCATGATGACAAAGGCAAAAATGGATGCGTATCCGGATTATATCCGGACCCACCTTATTACAATTTACAGGAAAGAAACGCAGCAATTGTTAGATTCCCTGCAGCATAAATAAAAGTAACAGGATCCTTTACCAGACATAAGTGCCTACCGCTCCATTATTCAAACTGGTAGTAACTACTTTCCCATTGTATTTGATATTGAAGACCTCTGGATTTGATCCAATGTTTAATACAATCAAAACCTTATTCCCTGCAGGAATCTTAAATGCTACGGATAACAATCTGGAAGTAAGTGTTGAATTGATTCGTAAAGAACCAGTGCGCACAAACATGGAAGCATGGGCAATTATATAGTAACTAACATTCCGGGTAACTGTGCTGCCAATTGTTAAAGCACCCATGCAGGTATTGCAACCGCCGGGTGTATAAGGCTGGTAAGCGGGATCGGCTGCCAGGTTCCATTCCAGTACATTCCGGCTCCAGTTACGGGTTGCGCCGATGATCAGGTTTGTGACATGCCATTTAAGATCTTCCGGAAAATTGCCAGGGCCCCCGGTCCACTGCTCAGTGAAATAGATATTTTTATCAGGAAAAGTATTATGTACTGTTGTTAATGCGCTGATGCTTCCTCCGTATAAATGGAAAGCTGAACCATCTACAAAAGGTCTTGCACCTGCATCAGACAGAACGGTCAAAGGATAATCTGTACGGTCAGCATTATGATCATAGGCAATGATCTTTGTTGTAATGGATGCTGCCTGAAAAGCAGGGCCGAGGTGATTCTTAATAAAATCTGCCTGTTCGGCCGGCTGCATAACCATGCTGGGGTTATTACCGCCATGGAGAGGTTCGTTCTGGGGAGTGATGGCGTCAATGGTGATCCCTTCAGCTTTCATAGCCTGAATATATTTCACAAAATACTTTGCATAAGCGGCGTAGTATTGAGTTTTCAAACTGCCACCAACGAAGGCATTATTTGTCTTCATCCAGGTAGGCGCAGACCAGGGAGAGCCAAGGATCTTTATGGTGGGATTTATTGCAATGATCTTTTTAAGTACAGGAATGAGATCAACCTTTTCTTTTTCGATACTGAATTGCAGAAGGTTTTCATCTGTCTGGCCAGAAGGCATATCGTCGTAAGTAAATGTGGAAGAGCTCAGATCCGAAGCGCCAATGCTAATGCGTAAATAGCTGACACCAATAAAGGTGCTATCTGTACCGAACAATTCATTCAGTAAAGATTCTTTAGTTGCAGGAAGTAATCCATTAATTAATGAAGCGCTGCCACCTGTGAGTGTATATCCAAATCCATCAATGGTTTGATAGGTTTGAGACTCATCCACTTCAATATTACTTGCAGATGCGTTGACATTGCTGGAAAACAC
>CAMLGP010000412.1 GCA_946479535.1 uncultured Bacteroidota bacterium | reverse complement strand
TGGTACATTGATGTAGGCGATGATGATTTCCTGTATGAAGGAAACTCACTTGTCCATATCGCTATGAGAAAAAGAGAGATACCGCATGAATTTCGTACCCGGGATGGAGCACATAACTGGACATACTGGCGTGAATCACTTCCTGAAGTTTTGTGGTTTATAAGCCAGGGTTTTCACCAGTATTAAAAAAGAAAGAGTTTAAGGAGCCAAGTAGGAGCTCCTTAAACTCTTAAACCCACACAACCCCAATTACTCTTCCTCATGCATCAGTTCACCATTCACTTTCACATTGGCGAGCCTTTCATCTACGGGTTGGTCGTTTGATTTGGTTACCTCTTTTTCGTCCAGTATACTATTTTGTTCCACCAGGAACTTCATCATGGCATTCCTGTGGGAGATTACTTCCTGTTTGGTTAGAGTGGTTACGCTACCCTTGCCTTCAAAAAAGTAATGGGTACCGATAAACTTCTTAACGTGTAAACGAGTTTCCAAAGGCAAATAGTTTTGCAATTTCCAGAAGTCGCGGCTTCCTGATTTCCTGATAGCTTTCATTACGTTACCCGGACCGGTATTATAAGCAGCAATTACCAGCAGCCAGTCGCCGAAAATATCATAAAGGTCATTCAGGTAGCGTGCAGCGGCCACAGTACTCTTATACAAATGGGTACGCTCATCATACTTGCTGGTAACCTTCAGTGATAATAAACGGGCTGTAGGTGCCATTAGCTGCCATGTACCTACCGCACCAACATGAGAGCGGGCGTGGGTATTCAGTTCAGACTCAATTACAGCCAGGTATTTCAGCTCTGTAGGTAACTGATACTTTGTAAATACCTGGTTGATGATACGGAAAGCAGTAGCGCTTTTCGCTTTGATCTCCTCCAGGTTTTCTTCGTTTTGCTGAATGTAATCCTGCACAAATTTCTCCGCCTTCTTATTCATTTTTATTGTGGGAGCCTGGGTCATGTCTGGCAGACCATAGAACTGTAACATCACAGAATCAAATCTGAGTTGTTCAGTAGCGGGTGACTGGTTCAGGCTGTCAGAAGGAGGCTGGTTGCCGCCTGCTTTAACCACGTTTACCATCAAAAGCATAGCATTGATGATAAGGGCTGTTCTCACTTGTTTTCTGTTCAACATTGTTTTCGATTTGGGTATAAACAATGCCGACCCTGAGGGTTTGGATTGATCTAGTCACATAGGAAATAATTGGGAGGTATTTAATAGGATTGGTGGTAATTCGGAACTGCAGTTGTGCCGGGGGGTACGGTCAATTAGGCTTTTCAATATCCCGGAGAGCAGTTATTCTTTATCAATAGAACTAGAGCAAAAGTACCCAGAATAGAGGTCGCGTCCTAGTTTTTACACTATGGGGAATATACGTGGCATTCGTAGACTGATGAGAATCATGGTACTGCCCTCCAAAATAAATTCATGAAAATTAGTCAGGTATTTTTTGTCAGTATGTGCCCTTAGGCAATCATCAAATATCAATGAGTTATAGAGGGGAAAAGGGTAAAATAACGCTGTTTTTAAGCGTAAGAAGAATGGACTTAATAATGAATTTTCCCTCAAAATTGATAAGTTGTTTTATGAATCATCTATTGCCAGGATGCAATTACTCTAAGTCTCTAAGTTTTTTCCCATTTCTTGCGAGGAAAACACTGATTTTCCATCCTGATCCAAAAGGCTATGGTCTCATTAAAAGCCAAACGTCAAGCAAAAAGAATAATGAAGGCTATTAATGAAGCCGAAGAAATTGATAAAGGCAATAGAAAAGGGAAATCCTTCGACGATTTCCTCGAAGAATTATAGAATAATTTGTACTCAGAATTTCCTGTCTGAAGCCAAATAACTGGCTAAAAAGTATCCCCACATTAAGCATGATTTTTTACAACTTAAGGATCATCTTAAAAAAGATCCTGTCATTGGAAATGAACCATTAGGAAAAGACTTGTATAAAGTGAGAATGCAGGTAACCGATAAGAAAAAGGGAGAAAGCGGTTATTTTCATTTCTATCCTCACTTAATAATTGAATACACTTAATAAAAAACCCGCCTCAAAGAAGCGGGTTTATAACTTAAGTGTTTAAGTTTTTAAAAAACGTCTAATACTATTAATACCTGTAATGGTCGGATTTAAACGGACCATCTTTCGTAATACCCAGATAAGAAGCCTGAGCATCAGTTAGCTCATCCAGTTCAACACCAATCTTTGCAAGGTGCAAACGTGCAACCTTCTCATCCAGATGTTTTGGAAGCACATACACTTTGTTCTCATAATTCTTGTGGTTCTTCCACAATTCAATCTGAGCCAGTGTCTGGTTAGAGAATGAATTACTCATTACAAATGATGGGTGACCAGTAGCACATCCCAGGTTCACCAAACGGCCTTCAGCAAGGATGATCACATCGTGTCCATCAACATTATAAATATCAACCTGTGGTTTTACAGTATCCTTTGTTTTGCCATAATTCTTGTTCAGCCAGGCAATATCGATTTCGATATCAAAGTGTCCGATATTACATACGATCGCTTTATCCTTCATCAGTTTGAAGTGAGCGCCAGTGATCAGATCACGGCAACCAGAAGCAGTAACAACAATATCTGCTTCCTTAACTGCATCAATCATTTTCTTAACTTCAAATCCATCCATCGCAGCCTGCAAAGCACAGATCGGATCGATCTCAGTTACAATTACACGACAACCAGCACCAGCCAGAGAAGCAGCAGAACCCTTACCCACATCACCATAACCACCTACTACAGCAATTTTACCGGCAAGCATAACGTCTGTAGCGCGGCGGATAGAATCTACCAGGCTCTCTTTACAGCCATATTTATTATCGAACTTGCTCTTTGTTACGGAATCATTTACATTGATGGCAGGCATCGGCAACGTGCCTTTGGCAACTCTTTCATATAAACGATGTACACCAGTTGTGGTTTCTTCAGAGATGCCTTTTACATGCTGTACCAGCTCAGGATAAGTATCCAGCACCATATTGGTCAAATCGCCTCCATCATCCAGGATCATGTTCAGGGGTTTGTCCTTACCGCCAAAGAAAAGAGTCTGTTCAATACACCAGTCAGCTTCTTCCTGAGTCTGACCCTTCCAGGCAAATACTCCAATACCAGCAGCAGCAATAGCAGCAGCAGCATGGTCCTGGGTAGAGAAAATATTACAGGAACTCCATTTTACTTCAGCTCCCAGAGCCACCAGGGTCTCTATCAAAACTGCAGTCTGAATGGTCATATGCAGGCAGCCCGCAACTCTCGCACCCTTAAGGGGTTGAGACGGGCCATATTCTTTACGGATCGACATAAGGCCGGGCATTTCTGCCTCAGCAAGACGAATTTCCTTTCTACCCCACTCAGCCAGGGAAATATCAGCCACTTTATAGGGAAGGGAAAAGTCAATGGATTTTGTTGCAGTTGACATATTGTAGATATTTATTTTGCGGGCAAAGGTAAGTCGATTGACCAAGATAGCCAATTAGGATAGCCTCATTTTGCTCACAATCGTTGGCCTTAACGATTGATAATGAATTGGCTTAATTTTAGTACCCTAAACTGTTTGTTATGTATGTTTATGATACGGTTACAGCAGCCATAAATGGCCTGAGGGAAAGAGGTTATACCATGGATTTTAACCAGAAAGGAAATTGCCTGGAATGCAGTGGAGATAACTTCCATCCGGAAGATTTTGAAATTGCAGAAGTCTACCGCTTTGAAGGCCCCACAGACCCCGCTGATGAAGCTGTTGTATATGGTATTGAAAGTAAAAACGGGCAAAAAGGGATACTGGTAGATGGATTCGGGATATCATCTGATCCATTGAGCGCCGAGATGCTGAAGAAACTGGCCTACCATCCACATGATGACTGATATAACCTTTTGTGAGGCACTCCATCTGGCCA
>CAMLGP010000411.1 GCA_946479535.1 uncultured Bacteroidota bacterium | reverse complement strand
AAAACCTTAGTTTCGTGTGATATTTTATGAAGAAAATCGAACTGGAAATAGTCGCCCTATCTCATAGCATTACACAAACCCACTCCTATGCTGTTGTACTGGGCGAGGTTAACGGCCTCCGTCGATTGCCTATTGTAATTGGCGGCTTCGAAGCCCAGGCCATTGCGGTAGCGTTGGAAAAAATGCAGCCGAGCAGACCCCTGACTCATGACCTGATGAAGAATTTCCTGAATGCCTTTGCTATTGACCTTCATGAGATCATCATTTGCGACCTACAGGAGGGCATTTTCTACTCCAAACTGGTTTGCAGTTCCGAGAACGATACCATTGAAATTGATTCCCGCACTTCCGATGCACTGGCCCTGGCAGTCCGCTTCGGTTGTCCCATCTATACCTACGAGAATATCCTGGAAAGCGCTGGTATACTAATGGAGGATACGGATAAATCCAAGAAGAAAAAGGCCAAGCAGGAAGTGGTGGTTGAAGAAACAGGTGCTACCGGTAATGAGGACCTGAAAACAATGACTGTTGAAGAACTGAACACCCTGCTCAATGATGTCCTCGAAAGTGAAGACTATATTCGCGCAATTGCCATCCGTGATGAGATCAACAGTCGCAAGAAGAAACGAGGATAATGGTTTCCTTTCCCAACTGCAAGATCAACCTGGGCCTTCGCATACTCCGCAAAAGGAAAGATGGTTACCATGATCTTGAAACGGTTTTCTACCCGCTCCCCCATTATGATATCATTGAACTGATACAGGGGTCAGAAGATCTTGTATTCAGTGGCAGTGGACTACGGGTTGTAGGTGAACCGGCAAACAATCTCTGTTTTAAGGCAATTCAATTACTAAAGAAAGATTTTCCGGAACTGCCGCCCATGCGAATGCATTTGCATAAAAACATTCCCATGGGTGCAGGGCTTGGCGGAGGTAGCGCCGATGGTGCATTTACACTCCAATTGATCAATCAGAAATTCAGACTGGGTTTATCTCATGAGCAGCTGTTGGGCTATGCTTTACAGTTGGGAAGTGATTGTCCTTTCTTTATTATAAATAGACCCTGTATTGCATACGGACGGGGAGAACAGCTGAAAGAGATAGGTGTTGATCTTTCCGGTTACGGAATATTGTTAGTGCATCCGGGCATACATGTAAATACAGCTGAAGCATTTGCGGGAATTAATCCGGCCGAGCCAGTTAAACCAGTAGAAGCCATCATTCAGCAGCCGGTCAATACATGGAAAGAAGAACTGATCAATGATTTTGAAGCAACCGTATTTTCAAAATATCCTGCTATCAAATCAATAAAAGCATCGCTTTATACTAATGGAGCTATATATGCGGCAATGAGTGGCAGTGGCAGTACTGTTTATGGCATATTTCAAGATCAATCAGCATTAGCCAGTGCAAGCAGTGCATTTAAGTCCAGTGCTTCGGTTACCATCTGCAATCCACCTTCTTCGGTGCGCGGCCATTGAGACTCGGGCCTGTCCCAATACAATTCAACACCATTACCATCCGGATCATCCAGGTAGATCGCTTCAGAAACACCATGATCGGAAGCACCGGTCAATGGATATTTGGCAGCCACCAATCGCTTAACAGCAATGGCAAGATCTTTTCGGGTGGGATATAAAATAGCGGTATGGAAAAGACCGGTAGAAGTGCGAGGAGGTTGAGCGCCATTCCTGCTATACCAGGTATTGAGACCGATATGGTGATGGTAGCCTCCTGCTGAAATAAAAGCAGCATCTTTTCCATAAAGCTGCTGAATTTCAAAACCCAGGAGATCACGATAAAATCCAAGGGCTCTGTCAAGATCAGCCACTTTCAGGTGTACATGGCCGATCCTTGTATTAGGTGGGATGGAGTATGACATATACGTAAATTTAAAATTTAATTTCTTATCTTTATACTATTCCGAAAGTAACCGGAACATCTTTATCAAAGCATTTTCTACGATATTGTATTTTCTTGATCAGAATCTCGACCTGCTCAATCATCGAGGACGCTAATTAATAATCCCGATAGCCATCGGGATCTGTGCACATTTATCTGCCCTCCGCCTTTAGTTTTTATTTCTCTTTTAAAATTTTTACTTTTTAATTTCTATTTGTTTTATGCAATCTACTGTCAATAAATCAGCAGCCACACAACATTATCTTCAACTGGAAGAGCATTATGGTGCACACAATTATCATCCTATTCCCGTGGTGTTGAATCGTGGTGAAGGAGTATATGTGTGGGATGTGGAAGGAAAGCGCTATTATGATTTCCTGAGTGGTTATTCTGCGGTAAACCAGGGCCATTGTCACCCAAAGATCCTGGATACCTTTATTAACCAGGCACGGAAACTGACCCTCACCAGCCGCGCATTCCATAATGATCTGATGGGGGTTTTTTCAAAATACATCACCGGTCTGTTTGGCTATGATAAGGTATTGCCGATGAATACCGGGGTGGAAGCGGTGGAGACGGGTATCAAGCTTTGCAGGAAATGGGCTTATGAAGTAAAAGGGATTCCGGATAATAAAGCAGTGATCGTCACCTGTGAAGGAAATTTCCATGGTCGCACTACAACTATTGTTTCCTTCAGCAGCGATCCCTCCTCTACTACCCATTTTGGACCATTTACACCCGGCTTTGAGATTATACCTTATAATGATATACCTGCATTGGAAAGGGCTTTAGCCAATAGGCATGTAGCAGGATTTCTTGTTGAACCCATTCAGGGAGAAGCCGGTGTAGTGGTGCCAGAAAATGGATACCTGGTTAAGGCAAAGCAATTATGTGAAGCAGCCAATGTATTGTTCATGGCAGACGAGATACAGACAGGTTTGTGCAGAACGGGTAAAATGCTGGCCTGTGATCATGAGCAGGTGCGCCCGGATATTTTGTTATTGGGTAAGGCATTATCCGGCGGAATGATGCCGGTGAGTGCAGTTCTTGCGGATGATGAGATCATGTTAACGCTGAAGCCAGGAGAACATGGGTCCACTTATGGAGGAAATCCATTGGCCTGTGCTACCGCAATTACTTCTTTGCAGGTTTTGGTGGATGAGAAAATGGCTGAAAATGCAGTAGTGATGGGTGAATTGCTGAGAAAGGAATTGAATGCGTTAGGATCCAAACATATCAGGCTGGTGAGAGGAAAAGGATTGTTGAATGCTATTGTTATCAATCATATTAATTCCGATGCCGCTTGGGGACTTTGTATGCAATTGAAGGATAATGGGCTATTAGCGAAGCCAACGCATGGGGATAAGATACGGTTTGCACCACCGCTGGTGATTACCAGGGAGCAAATAAAGGAATGTGTGGGAATTATTGGAGATGCGCTGAGGTGTCTGGATTAAAGCAAAAAAAAAGGGGCCAGGATAAAAATCCAGCCCGTTTTTAAAATCCAATATCCTATGAAAAACCAATACAATGATAATACAGGAATTCTGACCAAACAATACCCTAAACAGGTATTTATTATTGTATCGGGAGTTATTTATTAACAATTGTTTTTGAATGGGAATACGTCTGAAATGCAATCGGTTGAATAATGAATATCCCTAAAAAATGATCATCAAAAGCTTGCAGAATTGAATATTGGCAGTTGAGAATTTGATCAAATAGCAGGAAGCATATTTTTACGCCGTTGTTAGTGATTCCCGTCTAACCCAGGCAATTTCTAATCTCACGCAAAAGGGAGCACCAACAACAATCCTTCTGTATAATGTAACAGATTGTTGTTGCTCCCTTAATTCATTAAGACAGGTAACGCACCAGGCCAGGCAGGAAACACCAACAATGGCGTATCCAAATAGAGCCCAGACGGGAAAACACCACCTATGGCATACCCAAATAAAGGTTGGAGTCAGACGGGAAACACCATCTATGGCGTAGCCAAACAAAGCTCGGAGTCAGACGGAAAACACCAT
>CAMLGP010000410.1 GCA_946479535.1 uncultured Bacteroidota bacterium | reverse complement strand
TAAGGGGCTGCCTCACTTGTTCAGCCGAACTTTGCGGTTTAATTCATGTTGTCAAAGATGAGATACACGGGTCAAATATCTCTATTTTTGATCTTTAATTATAAACCGGCTTATGCGCAGTTTTTTTAAGGTTTTCTTCGCTTCTTTACTGGCGATAATAGTGTTTACCATCATTGTTTTCTTTTTTGTTGTAAGCTGGATAGGGCGATTGGCCAGCAAAAATGAATTGAAGGTGGAGGCCAATTCCGTTTTGGTGCTTGATCTCGGTCAGCATTATGCTGAACAATTGAAGGATGTTCCATTTGCAATATTAAGTGGGGAGGATAAGGATGTACCGGGTTTGTATGATGTGGTGAGACTGCTGCAAAGAGCAAAAACAGATAAGGATATTGCCGGACTATATATAAAAGCTAACAATAATGCCAATGGATTCGCTTCCAGTGAAGAGATCCGGAACGCGATCCTGGAATTCAAAAGCAGCGGCAAATTTGTGTTGGCACATGGGGATGTAATGAGCCAGCAGGCTTATGCAGTGGCCAATGTTGCTGACAGTGTATTTGTTAGTCCGCAGGGATTCCTGGAATGGAATGGACTAAGTGTTGAATATGCATTTCTAAAAGGAACACTGGAGAAACTGGAGATCCAGCCGCAAATTTTCTATGCAGGCAAATTTAAAAGTGCTACCGAGCCATTACGGGCAACGGAAATGACGCCTGCCAATGAATTACAAACTACAGTGTGGTTGGGTGATCTTTACAGCCAGCTGTTAATGGGTGCAGCTGCTACCCGCAAGATTGACACGGCAACGCTGCATAACCTGGCCAATGAAGGAAAAATCCAGACAGCTGCTGATGCTGTTACCTATAAGCTGATTGATGGAGTTAGATATGATGATGAGATAAAGGACGCGATCAAAAAGAGATTGAAGATCGATAAATTTGAACGGACCAATTATATCAGCGTCAATACATACCTGGCTGCAAAAAAACTGGATAAATCCAGTGGAGATAAAATGGCATTGATCTATGCGGAAGGCAATATAATTGATGGAGAGGGTGGTGAAGGAGATATTGGCAGTGAAACTTATCGCACACTGTTGCGTAAAGCACGGTTAGACAAGTCCATCAAGGCAATCATCTTCCGTGTGAATTCTGGCGGTGGAAGTTCATTGGCAAGTGAGAATATCTGGCGTGAACTGGAATTGGCCAAAAAAGAAAAACCGGTTGTAGTGAGTTTTGGAGATGTAGCCGCATCGGGGGGGTATTATATTTCCTGTTCAGCTGATAGCATTTTCTGCCTGCCAAATACCATAACGGGATCAATTGGTGTGTTTGGGATCATCCCCAATATGGAAGCCTTTTTTAAGAACAAGCTGGGTATCACTTTTGATGGTGTGAAAACAGGCCCTTATGCGGATATGGGTGCTATATACCGGCCATTGGGAGATAATGAGAAGAAAATGGTACAGGCCAGCATTGATGTGATCTATACCCAGTTCAAGCAACGCGTTGCCGATGGCCGCAAAATAGATACAGCTTATGTAGATAGCATTGCGCAGGGCCGTGTATGGACGGGCATGCGGGCAAAAGGAATTGGACTGGTTGACCGGTTTGGGGGCCTGGATGATGCCGTGAAATGCGCCGCCCGCCTGGCTCATCTGGAAGATTACAGTCTAAAGGAATTCCCTCAGCCAAAGAATATCTTTCAGCAATTCTTTGGCAAAAACGATCCGATGAATTACAATGATAAAATGAAAGCCGAATTAGGGGAGGTCAATTACAAACTCTATTCGGAAATGAAAAAGGTAAGGGAAATGACCAATGTGCCACAGGCACGCCTGCCATTTACATTCTTTATTCATTGATTTTTCAGTAGGTTTGCGCTCAATCTTTTCATAAATGGCGCAGCCATACAATCAGAATAAGGCTCTTTGGGCAATTACACGAGCCAGTTTTAAAGCCATATTTGCCCAGCCTACTGCTATCGTTTTCAGTTTGATTTTCCCCATCATCTTCATACTCATATTTGGAGCATTTGGTAATGGAAAAGGTGCCAGTTATCACATTGCACTGGACAGTGAGAGTGATACCACTAATAATGAATTATATAACAGGATCAAAAACCATCCGCTGATAAAAATTGATGAGTATAAGGACACTGCTGTAATGAATGATGACCTGGATAAGGGAAGACTAACGGGTGTGATCACAATTAAGAAACTGGTAGATTCCTCCGGAATTCCAAACTATACTATCTATACAAGAACAACACATGCGAGTGATAATACCAATGAGGGATTCAGGCATGAACTGGAGTTTGTGAAATTGCAATTTGGGGCTAAAATGGCCGAAAGGGCTGGGATGAAACAGGAATTTGTGCGTCTGGAACAACCCAGCTATTCACAGGGTAAAAAATTCAGGCAGATTGATTTTGTTCTTCCAGGGCAATTGGGATTTTCTATATTATTCTCCACACTGTTTGGTATTGCATTTACCTTTTTTACATTGCGGGAGCAACTGGTATTAAAAAGATTTTATGCATCCCCGGTAAGACGTATTAATATCCTGCTGGGTATTGGTACAAGCCGGTTGTTTTTCCAATTAATTAACGTAGTAGTGTTGGTGTTGTTTGGTCACTTCTTCCTGAACTTCACATTGGTTCATGGAGGGTTTACGGTGATTGAACTGCTGCTTCTTACTATCATCATGCTATTTTTACTGATGGGCGTGGGACTTATCTTCAGTAGCCTTGCAAAGAGTGATGCTTCAATACCCTTACTGATCAATTTATTCGGATTTCCGCAGATGTTATTGTCCGGAACATTTTTTTCGATCACCGTATTCCCTAAATGGCTTCAGCAGATCTGTAATATATTACCCCTCACACAATTCAATAATGCAACACGCAAGATTTCCTTTGAAGGTCTGCATATTTATAATGTATGGAAGGAAATAGGCATTCTGGGTATCTGGATCGCTGGCATCTATATCATTTTATCGCGTGTGATCAAGTGGGAATAAATTTTAGAATATGCGATTTGTCAGGCTGGCTCTTCTAAGTTTTATATTTCTTTTCCTGGTGATCTGGGGACTTTCCCTGTTGATACCTTCTCATATCATCTTATCGAAAGCCATTAATATCAAGTCTCCTGCGGATTCCATTACAGCCATGATCAAAGATCCAGTAAACTGGAAATACTGGTACCCGGGTATGAATACAGGTCTTCCTTATTATGAGAATGGTGCGTTGAAGGGAATGATCGTTAATAGCTCGGATCCCAGAAGCCCTGTTTACCTGAAACTGGATAAGGAGGAGGGGAATTTAATCACTGCCCTGTTTGTGGGTAGAAACATCAAGCCAGTCATTAATACATGGCGGGTAATTGAGCACAGCTCTTCAGATTCGCTGACTTTACAATGGGGTATGGAATTTCATCTTCGCTGGTACCCATGGGAGAAATTTGCCAGCCTGGCCCTTGAAAAAACCTATGCGCCCAAAATGGAACAGGGGCTGATGGACCTGAGGAAAAAGGTGCAAAAGCCTTAGTGATTAAGGTTGTACAAAAATGATGGAAGTTGTACATAAAATTATTGATGTGAAATGCCCTAATCTGGCTAATTTTAGCTTCCTCAAAAAAAATCAAAAACAGAATTATTATGAAACACCTTTTATTGGCAGTGGCTGCTTTTATTGCATTGAATGCAGCGGGTCAGGGTGGACGTGTGAGTCCACATGATACAGTTAAAACAAAAAATATTACAGTGACCTACGGTCGTCCTTATAAGAAAGGGAGGGATGTATTTGGTGGCCTTGAAAAATTTGGTTCCGTATGGAGGTTAGGTGCAGACCAGGCAACGCAGATAACTTTTGATAAGGATGTAAAGTTTGGTAGTGCCGACGTAAAGGCCGGTACCTACACACTTTTCGCAAAATTGGGCG
>CAMLGP010000409.1 GCA_946479535.1 uncultured Bacteroidota bacterium | reverse complement strand
CCCTTTCGAAGTCTTGAGCGCCGCATTTTCATTAAATTCTTTTCCCTGCAAACCATCCACCTCATCATAGTTCTTGAATTGAAGAGACAACTCTGCCGGGTACTTTCCTGTAACCACAGCCCTGGATATCCCATTAGGCGTACTTACCCAGAGATTACCCTTGTCATCCTCCACAATATTCAGAATGGAATTGTCTGGAAGACCATCTTCAGTCCGAAAAGTCCTGAACGTATTTGTTTTTTTATCAAAAATGTCCAATCCTTCTCTTGTACCGAGCCACACAAAACCACGACTATCTCCCAATATGGAAAGTATATTGTTGTTGCTAAGGCTACTAGGGTCCTTCTCCTGATGGGAATAATGAATTATCTGGTCCGATTGCTTTTTCTTCAGGTCAACTCCATCCATTGTGCCAATCCAGAAATCTCCATCTTTGTCTTCCAAAAATGCAAACACATAACTGGTATTATTCATTCCAGCAGGACGGTAGAAAGAATTCTTTTTTCGATCAAGGAGATTAATACCGCCGCCGAGTGTACCCACCCATAAATTCTTTTGTGAATCCTCGTATATCTCCCAAACCCTGTCGTCAGAAATGCTTGAAGCATCTTTGGGATCATGCCGGTAGTGAATAAAGTTCTTTCCGTCATAACAATCAAGGCCACCATAATACGTACCGATCCATAATTTCTGCTGATAATCGATCCAAAGGCTTACGATCACATCGTTAGACAGAGAATTTGAATTGACAGGATCATGAAGATATTGTTTGAACTTTCCAGATTCCCGGTCAAAATAGATCAACCCACCCCCATTAGTACCGATCCATAAATTTCCACGTTTGTCTTCTACAAAACGGTTTACATCATCATACGCCAGGCTATTGGGATCTGAAGGCTGGCGGCGATATAAGGCAGACTGCAGGCTGTTCTCATAATAATAATTGACACCCTGCTTGTAAGTTCCGATCCAGATGATACCCGACTTATCCGTCTGCATGGCAATAATGCTATTCTGGCTCAGACTTTTGTTATCATCTGCATTGTTGAGAAGATAACGGATAGAGAAATCCTTTTTATCCAGCAGGTTCACCCCTCCATGATCTGTACCGATCCAGATATTTCCTTTCTTGTCCTGTAAAACTCCATTTACAATATTCCGGTTCAGATGAATAGCACCTGTTTCTGTACTGATCGGACGAAGTAAGCCAAGAAAGGGATTGAAATAATAAATACCCCTGGGTGCACCCGGAACATATATCCATAGTTCATTCTGTTTATCGATAAACAGGTTATAATTCAGTAACTCTCCTTTTGCTACATTTTTCAATGAGGAAGTACGATAGATGACTGCATTGGTTTCTCTATCCAGCTTTTCAATCAATCCATCCTGATAGATCACCCAGAAATACCCCTGGGAGTCTTCTCCAAAGCTTGCTACTATCCCGGGTAATACATTACCTGGCTGAAAAATTCTTTTTGTTGTATGGGTAGCGGGCAGGTATTTAAACAGACCATATTGTGGATGGATCAGCCAAAAATCTCCTTTTCTGTCTTTATGGATATCTTTAATACCCGCATCGGGGATCGATAATTCTTTTAAATAGGCTTCCGGACTCCGATCAAACTTTTCAGTTAATGGGTCATAAATGTTCAGCCCATTACGGGTTTGGATCCAAAGCTTCCTGTCGGGCCCTTCCATGATCTGAACGATATAATCATCGATGAGCGTTGTTGAATCCCGAAGATCATGCTTGAAAATGTGAAAATTATAGCCATCGTACCGGTTAAGCCCGGACATAGTGCCGAACCACATAAAACCACGGCTATCCTGCAGAATGCAATTGACGCGATTATGAGACAATCCGTTATCAGTTCCAAGCCTTAAAAACCGATATTGGTCAGTTTGGGCCAATACCACGCATGGGAATAGTAAGGCAATTAGTATGGCAGTACAGCAAGCACGCATTTCCTCTTTCCAAATTAGTTATCCCCTTATTAATCAGGCAACTCCTCTTTTTAAGCTTTCGAAGTTTTGGAGAATCGTAAAATATCACCCAAATTTCGAAATCAAACCTTTATTGATAAGGCCCCCTGGGCCTTAAGTTGCACATCATTAATACAGTTGGGCAGTCAATTTAATTAAACTTCTCAAAAGTTACTAAAAATACTGATCGATCCCCAATTCAGCTGTCCTGCGGTATCCTGTAATTCAATGAATGTCATCCCTGGAATTGAACGAGACATAGGAACACAAATAAGGAGCCCCGCTAAGAGCTCCCTTTGAACCTATTACTTACTTGTACTTTTTAGTCACCGATGACCAATTTAGCCGTCCTGATACTTTTTTCATAGCTGTCAGTTACCTGCAGCCAATAAGTTCCCGGAAGCATGGAAGCTTCGCGATTTATAGTTTCCACCTGGGTGGTTTGTGTAATATTTATTTTTTTAACTGTTACCAGTTGACCTCCGGAATTGAACAGGCGTGCGGAATAAGTACCTGTTGCCATGCCAGATAACTTAATTCTGATAATTTCTCTAACCGGGTTCGGAGCAATAGTGATCAATCCTGCTGTAATTTTTCCAAACTGGAAGGAAATAACTTTAGAGTATTCAAATTTGCTGTCATTATTTACCATCATGAGACGATAGTAATTCACACCATCCAAAGGTTTTTTATCTATATAATTATAAAGATTATTGCTACCATTCTGGGAAAACACCATGGCTATCGTTTCAAAATTCCTGCCATCGGCACTGCGTTGGAGTTCATAAAGACTAAGATTAATTTCATCAGTTGATGACCAATTCAATTTAATCGATTGATCAGCCTGCTCACCACTAAAATCTTTCAGGTTAACAGGCAGGGTGATCAGACTACCCGAACACAAATTGGTTTCAAAGCTGTAAGCCTTTCCAAGCCCGTTATTGTCGAAAGCGAAATCCAGAAGTGTACCCATTGTATTCCCAAGATTCAGTAAGCCTGAACCAAAGTCAAATGTATTGGTGGGTCCTCCGGTTACTGCACGGTAGTGACCTGAAGGTCCATAAGACTGAATACCACCAGCCACACTAAATCCAAATAATGCTGTTGCATTAACTCCTAATAAAGGGGAAACTTCAGGGTAAGCGCTCCAGGCTGGAGACGTTGAATATAATCCGTTAGCTTGTCCGTAATACGCATACACTGCGCCGCCCGTAACATTTGCACCAATAATAGGAACATTTGTAGATAAAGGTTCACCAATCATGATATCAGAATAACCATCGCAATTAATATCGCGCATATTGTCCATGGAAGCACCATACAGCAGTGATACATTCAGGTTTTGAGCAGACAATAATGACAGCAGTGAAGTTGACCTTGGAGAAGATAAAACCTGGTCAGAATTAACAGGGCTGGCAAAGGCAACTGTTTTCTTTTTGAATAGATGCACCTGCCCGGCTTTCAAACGCAACCCGTTAACCACATTACTGATCACTCCACCACTCACAGCGCTAACCAGGAAATTACCATTACGTATGCCAGCTGCATTCTTTATTGCTTTGATCTTATATCCAAAGAGATTTGCTGCATTGCTGAGCAAACCTGTTGGAGAAGCCTGTAATGTTGCACCGATGGCGCTATTAACTCCTGATCCATTACCATAATATACATAAGCGCTTCCACCCAGCACCTGTCCACTAAATATACCCCCGAGTGAATTTAAATTAATACCTGCGGGTGCACCAACAACCACATCTGGCTTGCCATCGTTATTATAATCACCTGTTCCTTCTACACTAAATCCGAATAACAGACCATTCAGATTGGCCACCGGAAGACTGATCAATCCCAGGATTGAAGGAGTGGGCACAGCCAGTTGTACGGGAGAAATGGTGCCCAGGTTGTTGGAATAATATACAAAGGCGGCTCCGCTCTGAACAGAAAGAAGATTCTTACCCAGATAAGCCGGA
>CAMLGP010000408.1 GCA_946479535.1 uncultured Bacteroidota bacterium | reverse complement strand
ACAAGGCAGGCTATACCTGTTGCAGCACTCAGGAATTGAAGAAAAGTGATGACCAATAGCTGGGTCAAATAGGTCAGGCCGGATTCACCGGAATAATGCTGCAGGTTACAGTTGACCAGGAAACTGATAGCCGTGTTGAAGGCAAGATCAGGGGTTTGCCCAGGGTTACCATCTGGATTCAGCGGCAATTTGTCCTGAAAGATCAGCATGAACATGGCATATACCAGCCATAGCAGGTTAACGGTCAGCATCGCCTTGAGATACTGTTTCCAGTTCATGCTTTCGTTTGGATTGATACCACTAATACGGAAAATGAATCTTTCCAGGGGATTTAAAAAATCCGTAAAGGTCTTCTCACCTTTAAAAACTTTTGTCATGTATTTACCCAGGGGCCAGGCGAGCAGTACAGACAGCAGGAAGATTATTATTGTGCCTAGAATTTCACCGGACATAAATCAGAATTTTTCGGGTTTAATCAAAACGTAAATAAGATAGCCGAATACAATGATTGATAAAATGAATAATGCTGTCATCATAACGATTATATTTTTTCGAACCAGTCAATGGATTTAAAGAACAACCAGAAGCAGATTAGCGCGCCTACAATATCTCAATGAAACCATCCCAACTTGAACCAGGCTACCCAGGATAAGCCAATCAGTACAGCTGCGGCCAGCAGCACTATTAGAAAATCCTTCCATCCTGGCGCCTCAGGTCCCAGCTTTTCTTTTTTTTCTTTGTCCATTTCTGAGATTTTTCGTTTTCTATTGAGGGATAAGCCAATGGTGTACCTGAAACAGGTTAGAAAGATGAAACTGCCCGGAATGCAGACTCGGCGGGCGTTTCGGCGTATGGGGCTTTAATAATGAAGTGCGGGAAACAGTAAGAAACCTTCTCAAAATGAGAAGGAAATTATCATTTTGAGAGAGCTATGCTAGTTGATATTCTTCAATCTTCCTGTACAGGGTGGCCAATCCAATTTGTAATAATCGCGCAGCTTTGGCCTTGTTTCCTCTTGTAAACTGAAGGATCTTCCTGATATGTTCTTTTTCTACCGAAGCCATTGAGAAGCTGCTGTCAGTATTAGCAGATTGCTGTTGGATCTCATAGGGGAGGTGCTCAGGCAGGATTTCATCTTCCCCTGAAAGTATCATTGCCCGTTCAATCACATTTTTCAATTCGCGGATATTCCCTTTCCAGTTATATTGTTGCAGAAGCCGAATGCCTTCGGGGCTGATTTTCTTTTCTCCGGCAGTATATTCTGGCGAGAATTGCCTGATGAATTCCTTTATCAATAATGGAATATCTTCCTTCCTCTCACGCAGGGGTGGCAATTCGATAGAAAAAACATTAAGCCGGTAATACAGGTCCTCCCTGAATTTACCTTCCCGGACCTGCGTAGGGAGTTTGAGGTTAGTAGCGGCAATTATGCGAACATTTGCTTTTGAAACCTTTGTATCGCCCAATTTGATGAATTCCCCATTTCCAAGTACCCGCAGTAGTTTTGCCTGCAGGTCAATATGCAATTCTCCAATTTCATCCAGGAAAATTGTTCCTCCTTCAGCTACTTCAATCAACCCTTTTTTGTCCTTGCTTGCTCCTGTAAATGCCCCTGCCTTGTGTCCAAATAATTCGCTTTCCAATAATTCCCTACTGAAGGCACTGCAGTTTATCGCCACAAATGAATTTGATCTACGCGCACTATTTAAATGAATGGCATTGGCAAAAACCTCCTTGCCTGTACCGGTTTCTCCAGTTAATAATACAGTTGAATTTGCAGGCGCTATTTTTCTTGCAAGGGCAATAGCCTGCTGGATAACTGCACTCTGGCCTATGATAGAATTAAAATCAGCTTCAGGCTTTACTTTCGTTCTGACAAGTGACTTTTTATAAGCTGTTGCATGCTCAAGAGCCTGGTGTAGCAGAGGAATGATCCGGTCATTATCATTACCCTTAACAAGATAATCAAAGGCGCCGTTTTTTATGGCCTGTACTCCGTCTGGTATGTTACCATAGGCCGTCAGTAAAATAACTTCTATTGCCGGGTTAGCCTTTTTGATCTTTTTTACGAAATCCACTCCATTACCATCAGGCAATTTCACATCACATAAGATCACGTCAGTTTCCTGCCGCTCCACCATCTCTTCAGCAGTTTTAAAGTTGCTGGCTTCAGTAACTTTAAAACCTTCAAGGCTAATTATACGCCCCAGCAGTTTACGCAACTGTTCCTCATCGTCTATGATCAGGATATGAGCCATAGTGCAAATTAATTAATCCTCCACTCGCCGCATTTTCAGTTTCGGTGGATTTCCAACAATCAGCGGAATTTTCTCTACCGTTACATTGCTGACATCCAGTCCAAATCCTTTTTCTTCTGACAGACTAAAATTTTTAAGCCAAAAATGGAGTTTCATAATAACCCGTTCAAAGAAGGGAAGTTCGGTATCCTGGCTGATATATTTTTCCATGACCATAAACTGGAAATCACCTACCACATTGCTACTGGCCAGACTCTCATAGCGACTGACAATATTTACTTCTTTATTTGCAACCAGGTCTTCCACAACTTTCCGGAACATGAGATTGATGCGTGGTTCGATCCTGAAACCGAGTCTAAAATCAATCCGGATAATATCATTAGGTATTATATGCTCTACCTTGTACTCTGATGTATAGGGGTCATCCAATGTGTCAATATGTACCAGCCAGTAAATATCAGCTCTTTTGGGATTCTTGTTCAGAATGGAATGGATGATCTTATATTCAATTTCACGCGGATTATCCGCACTGGTGAGATAAACAAGATGGGTAGCGTATTTTGGTACAGCTTTATCTCTGCTCAATTCCTGGATCTTAGGAATATAATGCTCAAGCCTTACAAATTCAACATATCTATTCTTGATCTTTCGCGCTTTATACCAGGTATACATAATCAGGAACAGTAAGCCTCCCATAATTACAGCTACATAACCACCATGTGGAAATTTCTGAATATTGCTGAAGAGAAAGCTTAGTTCAATTGTGAGAAATACCATCAGGTAAATGTATATCAGTATTGATTTAACACGGTGGCTGATTAAATAATTGGCAAATAGAATGGAAGTAGCGATCATACATAAAGTGATAGCCAATCCATAAGCAGCTTCCATATTGGATGCTTTCTGAAAATAGGCGACAATGCCAATGCATCCGGCAAATAATAATATATTAATAGCGGGAATAAATAGCTGGCCTCTGGCCTCAGTTGGATATTGAATCCGGAGTTTCGGCCAGAGGTTCAAACGGATTGCTTCACTAATTAGAGTAAATGAACCTGAGATCAATGCCTGACTGGCAATAATTGCAGCGGTAGTGGCTATGGCGATCCCAAAATACAGGAACCATTCCGGCATGATGCCATAAAAGGGATTGAATCCAGCATTGATCATCTCGGGGGTGATCGTTTTTCCTTCAAACCTGGCAAGCAGCCACGCTCCCTGTCCAAAATAATTTATGATCAGACAGCTTTTTACAAAGATCCATGAATAACGAATATTCCATTTACCACAATGGCCCAGGTCTGAATAAAGTGCTTCGGCTCCTGTTGTACAGAGAAATACTCCTCCCAGTATATAAAACCCTTTCGGATAATTAATAAGCAGTTTGATCCCATACCAGGGATTAAATGCCTTGAATATTTCCAGATCATCTGCAACATGAATGAATCCAAGCACTGCGAGCATCACAAACCAGCAGGCCATCAGGGGACCGAAGAATTTTCCAATAAAAGCAGTACCGAATTGTTGAATAAAAAAGAGAACACTCAGGATGCCAACGACAATATATATAATAGTAGACTGGGAGATATTTGACAGGAGAGGGATCTGCTTTAATCCTTCAACTGCTGAGGTAACAGAAATAGGCGGTGTGATCATTCCATCCGCCAGCAATGCTGCGCCTCCCAGCATGGCGGGAATAACCAGCCAT
>CAMLGP010000407.1 GCA_946479535.1 uncultured Bacteroidota bacterium | reverse complement strand
AAATACCTGAAAGATTCAAGAGAGCATTTCAAAATGCTTGAGAAATATGATTAGGCAGATTGGTTTATTATTAATATAAAGTATTTTCGATTTCATGCCTCCGTTATTACGAGTTTTCGGTATGGGCTTGCTGGTCAGTTTTCTGGGATCCCTTCCTTTGGGTACCCTGAATATTGCTGCCATGCAAATTTCCATAACAGATGGAGTGGTGAAAGCATTGATGTTTTCCTGTGGCTCGTTACTGGTTGAAATAGTTTATGTGCGTCTTTCCCTGGTTGCGATGGATTGGGTAAGAAAACAACAAAGAATTTTTAAGATGCTGGAATGGCTTACCCTGGTTATTGTTGTTGCCCTGGCTATTTCCAGTTTTTATGCAGCCCTGCATCCAAAGGTGGAAAAGAATGTGATCCTGAGCAGCACACTTCCCCGTTTTGTTCTGGGGGTGGTAATGAGTGCGGTCAATCCCGTACAGATCCCTTTCTGGTTTGGATGGAGTACGGTACTCTTTAGCAAGAAGATTTTATTGCCCCGGCAGGATCATTATAATATTTACATTATTGGTATAGGACTTGGCACGCTGCTGGGTAACTGTGTTTTCATATTCGGAGGATTATTAATAGCAACCCGGCTTTCCAATAACCAGCACGTACTGAATTGGGTGATAGGTAGCATTTTCGCAATTACGGCCATTATCCAGTTATGGCGCATATTGAAGAAAAAGGATACCAAACATAAAATGGACCATCCTGAGGAATTGACAAAGCATATTGAACACCAGGTAGAGAAATTTGAAAAGAAGCCCCGATAGCTACCGGGATTAGATAAATAATAGAAAATCCGGATGACTATCGGGATCGGGGTTAATCAACAATAAACAGCTTGCAACCTGTTTTGGTTGATGACCGGTGAGGTTCATTATTATCTCCAACCATATACACCATTCCTGCCGTCAGCTTCATGATACGTCCGTCTTCCAGTTCAGTATCCATTTCACCTTCCATACAAAACAGGACATGGCCCTTGTGGCACCAGTGATCAGCTTTATATCCGGGAGAATACTCTACTCTTCGAACTCTTATATCATTTAGCATTTGAATCTGCCAGGTAGCAAAACCTGTGTCGCGATAATGATGTTCTTTAGGAACTGATGACCAGTGAAAGGTCATAAAGGGAAAGGGATCTATTTTCAAAGTGAACGAGTTTATTGAATATTGTGCCGCCAAAGGCGGGAATGAATTTGGAAATTTCCCAATTCCCCAATTTCAAAATGCTTATTGCTGTTCCATTTCTGTTGCCCATTTATCCCGTTCATCAGGACTGAATTTCCAGGGCGCAAAATTATTTTCAACATTACCGAACATGGCATTCCATTCCTGCGGTGCATTACTTTCTTCCATTACCAGGTAACGGCGGAGTTGCAGGATTATATCCAGTGGGGAAATACTAACGGGGCATTCCTTCACACAGGCATTGCAGGAAGTGCATGCCCTCAGCTCCTCTACTGATATATAATCATGCACCAGGCTCTTGCCATCTTCTTTAAATTCTCCGTTCTTATTGATGTTATGGCCAATTTCTTCTGCCCGGTCCCGGGTATCCATCATGATCTTCCGTGGAGATAACAATTTACCAGTAATAGTTGCAGGGCATGCAGCAGAACAGCGTCCGCACTCTGTACAGCTATAGGCATCCATGACGTTCTTCCAGCTCAGGTCTGTAATATCTTTTGCCCCGAATTTTTTGGGAGGAGTTGCCGTATCACCAGTTGGAGCCAGTTCTGGTTGCATGGCATACAACACTTCCTTTTGCACTTCCGGCATATTCTCCATTTCGCCCAATGGATGTAGCCTGGCATAATAAGCATTTGGGAAGGCAAGGATGATATGCAGGTGTTTTGAATAGGGCAGATAATTAAGGAAAGCAAAGATGCCCACAATATGCAGCCACCAGCATCCTCGTTCAATCCATTCCAGACCTTCATTGCTGACACCATTTAAAACGGGATGTAGAAATTGGGAAAAGACAAAATTACCTGTGGCGAAGTCTGAATAATGCGGAACTCCGCGGGTTTGCAATAAAGTATCACTCGCATTCAGGAACAGAAAAAGGGTCATCAATATAATCTCAGTGATTAGAATATAATTGGCATCACTTCTGGGCCATCCATCCAGGTCATGACTCATAAAGCGGCGAATTCTGATGATATTTCGGCGGATCAGGAAGAGGGCACAACCAAGGAATACCAGCACAGCCAGTACTTCAAACGCATTGATCAAAAAAGTATAGAATCCACCCAGCATTCCCGCAAACATCCGGTGGGTACCAAATATGCCGTCCAGGAATATTTCCAGCACTTCAATATTGATGATGATGAAACCGGCATACACAAAGAAATGCAATACGGCTACCAGGGGGTTACGGAACATTTTCTTTTGGCCAAAAGCCAGTAACAATACATTTTTCCAGCGACGCCCGGATTGATCATTAAGCGATTCTTCCCTGCCAAGACGGATATTGCGTATGATCTGCCTGACCCTTACGGTAAACAAACCAATTGCCACCAGGCTGATCAGGATAAATAAAATTTGTTGTGCTATTTGCATAGAGGTTTAAATACAATCGCTAATTTACGCTTTGTTGAGTTGAAATTTGGGATTTATGCTGTAAAACCTGATCCCCAAAATTTCAAGATCATTATTTAATTAACTACCAGATAGTGGCCGAAACCAAAAATTACATACTGGATCAGTCAACAGCCGAAAGGAAATTACGCCGGATGGCCCTTGAGATCATTGAAAACAATGCAGAAGAAAAATCGCTGATCCTTGCTGGCATTCGCGAAAGCGGGAGTGTAGTAGCAAGATGCATTCAAAAGTATATTGCTGAATTATCTCCCATTGAGACTGAATTGATAACCATTACGCTGGATAAGCGACAACCCAGGGAAATATCCCTGAGCCAGTCGATGGACTTCAATAATAAAGTCATTATTGTGATAGATGATGTGGCCAATAGCGGCAAGACCCTTTTATATGCCTTAAAACCCTTTCTTAATGATCATCGAACCGTCAAATTTTATAGGTTGATTATGGTTCGTGAGACACGAACCATGGCGTGGCCACGAGTACTATTAAAAGTAAACCGCGTAAGCTTTGAACTTCCCTTTACTGTCAATCATTAATGCAGGTGCAGGGAACTTGAATGCATTCAATACAAAAAAAGCAGACCTGACAAATTTGCTGTTCGTTTTTATTTTGGTCAGATCGATATCCGGAGCCAGGTAGAATTGTCGCTTCCTTGGAATGTCATAACGTGTGATCTCATTTCCAAGGTTATCATTCCATTTATTTTCAAAGCCGCCATACATTCCATCAGCTCCATAGCCCGCAGCAACATTCAACCAGGCCGGCCAGTTGGAATCTTTCAGGAATGCCCGCATATTGAAACTGAGCCAGTAAGTTTGTGCGTTATAATCCTTCAGCATCCGCTCAGGAAGACTTTCCCCAAACAGATCATTGGCTCTTTGTTCCAATACCGGTTCCCGGTAATTATTGCGATGAAAGGAAAATTTGTATTGAATACGCTGTTCTTTCCACAGGAATTCCTGCCCCATAAACAGGGCTGATCCTGCGAAATTCGATGCAATATCGCCCCAGCTCCATCCCCATTTGGCTGAATAAGCATCCATGAACTCAATGCCCGTCTGGAAAACAATACCACTAAGGCCACCGACCCATACGGCTTTTTTGTGTGAAAGTCCGGCCCATTGCCACAATTCTGTTATAGCCCTGGCTGCACTGTAGGAGGTCCACATATGCCCGGCCTTATCTATCTGTAACCATTCCCTTGTATCATTGAATACGTGAAAGGAGGTATGTGCATAGCCTTTGTACCAGGCATCATTCAATACAATTAATGAACCACCATAAGAAGCTGCTGTAAGTCCACCCACCAGCCATTGCCGGTTT
>CAMLGP010000406.1 GCA_946479535.1 uncultured Bacteroidota bacterium | reverse complement strand
GCGTGTATTATTATTCTCAAAGAAAATGCTGATAGGTGCGCCAGTTGTTTTCCCATTAAACAAACCACTCTTAAAAAAGGGAAAGTCTGCTTCCTGCCGCGGAGTGGTGCCTTTCTGTTTGCCACCTTTTCTTCTTTCCAGATCGGGCAACAGATCTTCCTCAGTTAATGAAAGACCAGCGGGTACACCATCAATGACAATACCTACTGATTCACCATGTGATTCACCAAAAATGGATACACGGAAAATGCGGCCGAAGGAATTCATTCGAACTTGTATTTTGAGGTTATATTTCCGAGAATGGCTCCCAATTTTTTCAGATCATCATAAAAATCAGGATATGATTTTTTTACAGCCTGTGCTTCTTCAATAACTGTTTCTCCATCCGCTTTCAGCGCTGCAACTGCACAGGCCATCGCAATGCGGTGATCATGGCGGGAATGAACATGAGCTCCCTTTATTTTGCTTCCGCCCTGAATGATCATGTGGTCGCCATCAAGCCTGATGGTAACTCCCATTTTTCCAAACTCCTCCTGCAAAGTAAGTGCACGATCACTTTCCTTGTGCGCGAGTCTGCTAACACCTTTAATTATTGTCTGGCCTTTACAATAGGAAGCCAGGGCAACTAATGGCGGAAAAAGATCTGGACTATCTGTTGCATCATATTGGAATCCATTCATCTCAACGGGGTGTAATTTGATTCCCTTGGCTTCAATAGCAATTCCTGCGTTGGCAGCCATTAAAGCATCTACTATTCCTTTATCAGCCTGTGTAGAGCTCAAATCCAATCCTCTTATGGTTATTGGACCTGCTATTGCCCCGGCTACTAACAGGAATGCTCCGCCACTCCAATCACCTTCTACTGTATATTGCCGCTCCGTTTCTTTAACCGATCCTCCATTTGCCGGGAAATAAAATTCCTCGTAATTCTTATTTTCCGGAACCTGAAATCCAAATTGATCCATTACATCCAGTGTAAGATCAATATAGGGTCTGCTTTTCAGATTATTCACTTTGATCGATACATCTTTTGCACCAGCAGCTGCATAAGCAAATAATAAACCGGTAAGAAACTGGGAGCTCAATCCACCATCCACTTCAATATTGGCCGGTTTGAGCGGCCCTTTAATCACCAATGGTAATTTGCCCTGGTTACTCTTTACACTCACCTTTAATTTCGGCAATATTTCATCAAAGAAATCCATGGGCCTCGTAACAAGGCTGCCCGATCCTTTTATGGTTATTTCCTTATCGCTTAAAGCTACCAGTGGAGTGAACATCCGTATACTTAATCCACTTTCGCCACAATTAATTTCATCAGCAACAGGCTGAACGCCAGTACTGACAACTTTTACCTCTTCCGCACCTATTTCAATTTTTGCTCCTAACCGTTGTATGATATCCAGGGCAGCCTGATCATCATTACTATGACCAGGGTTTTGAATATAAACAGTTCCTTTATTTAATAGCGCGGCAGCACATGCCCTTTGCATGGAGCTCTTGGATGCAGGCGCCTGTATATTTCCTTTCAATTGAGATGGATGAACGGTAACTTTCATGCGCTAGAATGTCTTTTAAAATTTACTGATGATCTTTTCCAGTTTCTGCAGGGGAATCTGCTTTACCACACCTTTTCCGATCTTATCCAATAATATATAATTCAATTCCTTCCTTTCCCTTTTCTTATCCATTTTCATCACATCAAACACTTTCTGCTTATCAAAAGAAAATTCGGTAGGTAAATTATATTTATTCAGAAGCGAGATAACTCTTTCGGTTTCCTTGAAACCACACAGCTCTTCAGAGATATAACATGCATAAGCCATACCAATAGAAATGGCCTGCCCATGTGAAAGCTCATACTGGTTTTCGAGTGCATGACCCAGGGTATGTCCAAAATTCAACAGCCTCCTCTCTCCTTTTTCAAATTCATCTTTCTGTACCACCTTGCTTTTGATGATCACATTACGCTGGATCAGTTCACAGGCAGCAACCTTTTTGTTTTGATAGGTCTTTAATGTGTTGGTCTCCAGTTCACGGAACATGGCGGCATCCTTAATACAGGCATGTTTGATTATTTCCGCAAACCCGTTTTCCCATTCACTTTGAGGAAGGGTGTTCAGGAAAATCATATCGTGAAGTAAGAATTTAGGCTGACGAATAATTCCTACCATATTCTTGTAGGGACCTACATCAATGCCATTCTTTCCTCCAATAGATGCATCAACCAGTGCCAGGATAGAGGTAGGGATAAACCCGAATGGGATCCCCCTCATATATACAGATGCCGCATACCCGGTAATATCAGTGATCACACCTCCGCCTACTCCAATCAGGGTTGTCTTTCTGTCTGCCTGCATTCCGATCAATTCTGTTATCAATGCATCAACTGTAGCCTGCACCTTGAATTCTTCACCCGGCTTCAGTACAATGGTATTACATCCCCTGAATCTTTTGGCATGATAGGAATAGATATTTTCATCTGTAACGATGACCGCATTCTTTAAATCCACGATTTCCTTTAAATGCGATATCCCATAAGCCAAATAATAATCGACTGTTGATGTTGAAAACTTATAAGACAATTTCCGCATGAAGAGCTATTTACGAATCCAGTACTTTTTTCTGATGATTGATACTTTCCATGTGAACAGCATCAAAATACTTGATGATAAATTCCTTGCTTAAACCGATCTTCTCTCCTTTAACCGTAGCTCTTTCCAGGATCTCGTTCCACCGGTTGGTTTGAAGAATGGTGATATTATTTGATTTCTTATAGGCACCGATCTTTTCAGCGATCTTCATACGCTGGCTGAGTATCTGCATCAGTTCATCATCCAGATGATTGATCTGTTGGCGTAATGCTTCAAGTGCAGCATGGTACTCTTCAGAGTTGACATCCTCTTTTCTCCAGATTATGGTTTCCAGCATTTCCTTTAAACGTTCAGGAGTAATCTGCTGTTTGGCATCACTCCACGCATTGTCAGGATCAATATGGCTCTCGATCATCAACCCATCATAATCCAGGTCAATTGCTTTTTGCATTACATCCAACAGAATATCACGGCGCCCACATATATGAGAGGGATCATTGATGATAGGCATACCCGGATGCTTCAATTTCATATCAATGGCCAGGTGCCACATGGGAGCATTGCGGTACTCGGTATTACCATAAGAGGAAAATCCGCGATGGATCAATCCGATCTGTTTGATACCAGCACGCGCTACTCTTTCAACTGCTCCACTCCATAGTTCCATATCAGGATTCACCGGGTTCTTGATCAGTACAGGTACATCCACACCACGAAGTGCATCAGCCACTTCCTGTACACTAAAGGGATTTACTGTTGTGCGGGCGCCGATCCATAATACGTCCACATCAAAGGTCAATGCATCCTGAACCTGTTTGCCGGTTGCCACTTCCACAGTAGTTGGAAGACCGGTCAGTTTCTTTGCCTGCTGAAGCCAGGGCAATCCCTTTGCACCAACGCCTTCAAACATTCCGGGCTTTGTACGCGGTTTCCAGATACCAGCGCGAAGCATATTTACTTTGCCTGTTGCGGCCAGACGTTGTGCTGTAGCTATTACCTGCTCCTCTGTTTCAGCGCTGCAGGGCCCGCTGATGATCAACGGCCGCGTATTCCATGCCTGCTGTGTAGCTGAATTTGTTGTTTGTTGTGCTGCTTGCATATTGTTGTATGATTTGTAAAGTTATTTATTATGTTTGGAAACCATTCCTATTTAATAATCCGTCCGATCCTGTTGGCGTTCTCCATCAATTCCCAGAGATAATCACTATTCTCTTTTTCCAGGCAGGCTTTGAATTTTCTTAACTGGGAAATGTGTTCATTCAAAACATCAAGGATATTCTCCCTGTTCTGCATAAATATGGGCGCCCACATGGATGGATTACTTTTTGCCAGACGAACCGTACTTTCAAAACCGGCAGAAGCCAGTTCAAATATGTCATTG
>CAMLGP010000405.1 GCA_946479535.1 uncultured Bacteroidota bacterium | reverse complement strand
TCAAGAGCTTCAAACGGTGTAGTGATAATTACAACAAAACAAGGGCGGGCCGGTAAAGCAAAAATCAGTTTCAATACTTATGGAGGTTATAACCAGACAGCTAAAAAATTAGAAATGATGAATGGCCAGCAATGGATTGATCAGGCCATTGAAGTAATTAATGCTACATATGTCAGGCAATTCGGATCTCAGGGCGCACTTGCAACGGATGATATGGCCACCCGACTGGCCAGAACTGGCGGGAATAACCCGAATTATATCGCAGATCCGCGTTGGACCATGCCAGGGCATCCTGGTTTGGAATTTGTAGATTGGCAGGATGAACTTTTAAGGAAAGGACAAATTAAGAACTACCAAATTTCGGCCAGCGGGGGTAATGATATTGTAAAATATTTTATTTCAGGTAACTATGGATACCAGCAAGGTTTTGTAATAAATACTGATTATAAATCTTATTCACTGAGGGCAAATCTGGAAGTTAATGCTTCCCAAAAATTAAAATTTGGTATAAACATTGCCCCAACCTTTTCCATTTCCCAGGATCCTGGCGTAGAAGGAAAGGACCAGATATATCACCAGGCAATAAGTCTGTCACCCGTACAGGAAGATACTGTGGGCCTCTTCCCAAATACCGGGAAAAATTTCGAATATCTATGGAGCAGCTCTACTAATGGACCCATCGGTAAATTAACGTACAATAAAGGAACCAATAAGCGTTACCGTACTTTAGGTACTATATTCGGAGAATACCAGATCATAAAAGGGTTGCGTTTCAGAAGCTCGGTCAATTTGGATAATGTTGATAACATTGCAACCACCTATGTTCCATATGTCACAACCGGAAGGGCCACTGTCTCTATGAATTCAAGCGGGGCCGTAGTCACAGGTACCAATGCCAGGACCTTTACAGGGACAAATAATCTGCTGGCTGCCACTTCGGGTAATTATAGAAGCTACAGGAGGCAAACTTTTGTAAATGAAAATACTCTTACTTATGATGCTGTAATTAAAAAGGATCATACAATAAATGTACTGGCAGGATACTCATACAACTTTGATCATTATGAGCAAAGCTCATTAAATTCAAGTGGCGGTTTTACCAGTGCAGCGATACAAACGCTGAATGCGGCTGCAGCGGTTACCGGTAATACTTCCGCCACTCAAAGCGTGCTGGTATCTTATTTCGGACGCCTGTTATATGGCTACAAAAGCAAATATTTATTGTCAGCCAGTATCCGCAGAGATGGTTCTTCCAGGTTTGGTGTCAATAATCAATTTGGTATATTCCCATCTGCTTCTTTGAAATGGATCCTTACCGAAGAAAACTTTATGAAATCATTGCCGGTGATCAGCAATCTGAGTTTAAGGGGATCTTATGGTATAAATGGAAATGATAATTTACCAAATGATTATGCCAGCATTGCCACCATCGGTTCTTCAGGTTATGTTTTGGGTTCAACTCCGGGAGTGGTAATTGGTCAGGTGCCAAATGTGTTAGCTAACCCTGATTTGAAATGGGAAAAATCGAAAACTTATGATTTCGGACTTGACTTTGGTATTTTAAAGAATCGTATTACTGCTTCATTCGATTATTATAATAAATTAAATACGGATCTTTTATTAAATGTTCAGGTTCCATCTGCAACCGGCTTTACATCTTATCTTTCTAATGTAGGTTCTGTGCGAAATATTGGTCAGGAATTAGAAATAACCTCACGTAATATGGTGGGTAAATTCCAGTGGACCACTTCTGTCAATTTAACGCATAATACAAACAAGATAGAGGCTTTGGCGGATGGTCAGACACAGATCATCATCCCGAACGGACTTACAGTATCTGATGCAATTTTGCGTGTTGGATCACCGATAAACAGTGTATATGTTTTAAAAGTGCTTGGATTTTTGACCGCAAGAGATATTACTGACGGTGTGGCTACATACGGTCCTAACGAACAACCCGGTGATTTTAAATTTGAGGATCTGGATGGCGATGGTAAAATAACGGAAGCTGATAAGCAAATTGTAGGGCACCCCAACCCCGATTACACTTATGGTATTACGAACACAGTTCGTTATAAAGGGTTTGATTTAAGTGTTTTGGTTCAGGGTCAATGGGGAGGTTCCATATACTCACAGTTTGGCAGGTCCATTTCCCGCCCGGGGCAGGGAAGATCGGATAATCATCCGGTATCTTTTGTTGACAGATGGTACTCCGAAACTAACCAGGGAGCCGGACGGTTTAGTAAAGCATATTCATTTTATAATAGTCCTATTACTGCGGCAACAGATTGGTTGTATCCATCAGACTATGTACGTGTACGGAATATTACACTCGGTTACAATTTGAAAAGCCTGGTTAAAAAGAACTTTATTCGGGATGCAAGGATTTACCTCACTTTAGAAAACTTTTTTGGTCATGATAAATATACTAATGGTTTAAACCCGGAGGCAACTAATACTACTATTAGCAGTAATGGTGCATACCCGGAAGCAGGAGATTATGGCGCTATGCCACTCTCAAAATCATTGATATTTGGATTAAATATTACTTTTTAACTACCTAATTTTTTAGAATATGAAAAAGATATCTTTCATTTTAATGATAACAGTTATTATCCTTGTGTCATCGTGTGAAAAGAAATTAGATCAGATACCCATTTCAACGGCAACAACGGCAACTTTCTATGCGCAACCGAGCGATTTTATACAGGCGGTTAATGCAACATATAATACGATGAGGGGTTACCCCGACAGGTTAATGGAACTATCTGAGGTTAGGTCTGACAATATTTATCCTTCAAATAATGATGTTGCCCGCGACCATGACCCCATTAATAATTTTGCTCCTAACATAGCTTCAAATGTATATGTTGAGGAAGGATGGAGATCAAACTTTAATGGCATATTCAGAGCCAATACGGTACTTGATCAAATTGACAAAAATGGCGATAATATTGGTTCAGCAGTATTGAAAGCGAGATTAACAGCAGAAGCAAAATTCCTTCGGGCTTTCTATTATTTCGACCTCGTTAAATATTATGGCAAAGTGCCTCTCATAGATCACCCGGTATCAGCCGCCGAAGCTAATACAATTGGCCGCAGCCCGGTAGCTGATGTATACGCATTGATTATTGACGATCTTAAATTCGCAATAGCAAATTTACCTGCCGGATATACCAGTGCATTTCCAGGCTATGGCACTACTGATGTTGGCCGGGCTACCAAATATGCTGCTGAGGCAATACTTGCAAATGTGTACATGGCCCGTTCAGGTCCAGATTATGGAATTGAAGGACCTGGTATGGGATTAAGTGAATGGAACCTTGCCCTGCCTTTATTGCAGGATATCATCAGCAACGGGCCTTTTGTTTTCAATGCTACTCAGTATGCTTTCCCGGTTCCGGCTACCGGCATTTTTTCATACAGTAATCAAAGCCCTGCATATACCTCTGGCAACAGGGAAGCCATATTGGATGTAATGTACCTAACACAGGCAGGCTCGGGGTTAGGAGCCACATATCCATGGGTTCTTGTGCCTCAGGACTATTTCAATTTCTATACTAATCCTTCAACAAGCGGAGCTCTTGGGGCGCCATCTGTATCAAGCAATCTGGTGAATAGTTATTCAGCAAATGATAAACGCCTGTCTCCGACTATTCACACTTCAGCTTTCGGAAATAATATATTCCCCTTCTATAGAAAATATTTAGATACAACCAAAGTCCCTTCAACGAATAGTCGTTTTGACTGGGCTATCAATTTTATTGCTGTTAGATATACGGATATATTGATGCTTAAAGCAGAATGTATTTTAAAAGGGGCACCGGGTACGCAGGGTGATGTTGATGCTATAGTTAACCAGGTCAGGGCAAGAGCAGGTCTGACTGCATTATCAGGTGTTACATTAGCGCAGTTGTTTGATGAAAGAAGAAGAGAGTTTGCCGGTGAAGGCTCACGATGGTTTGACCTGCAACGAAGCGG
>CAMLGP010000404.1 GCA_946479535.1 uncultured Bacteroidota bacterium | reverse complement strand
GTATTTACTCAAACTTTTCATTTTCTTCTACGATAGCATTTCCCCCTTGTGGTAATTTTTCTTCATTTCCTCCCTCTGGTAATGTTCAACTTACCCGTTTTCCCCCCTATTACAATATTGGCACAGACTTAGATTTTAGTGTGTAGATGCGCCCAGTAAAAATGTGAAGTATGAAAACTATTTTAAGGATCATTGTAATTGGAGGATTCTTTCTTTTATCCGTCAGCGGATACGGACAAAATTCCGAATTCAAAGAAATAGCAGGTAAATGGCAGGTAGTAGGAGAATCCAATGCAAATGCTACACTATCAATCATAGATAGCAGTACAATTGAATTCTCTTACATGGGAGAGAAAAAAACAATCTCAAACTATACCATTGATTATTCCAAATCTCCTTACTGGCTAGATTTTACCGCAACAGATAGCAGCGCCAGCTTCAAGGTAAAAAGCATTCTTCAAAAAGTAGGTGATGATGTACTGAAATGGCAGCTCTTTATTGACGAAGGCAGATCTCCTTATTTTACTTCATCAAAAGGTGAGGTATTCTACCTGAAAAAAGAAAGACCCGTTGCTATAACTGCAACTGCAGTATCAGCAACTTCAGCTTCAGTAACAACAGCATCGGCTTCAGGAGTGGCAACGACCCGCTAAGTTGCTTACCTTCATGGAATGGCAACACGCAAGAAATCTTCAAAACCCAGGGCCGTTAAACCCTCTGGTAAAAGAGATGAAAATTTCTTTGAACTGGTATATCAGGTAGCAAGACAAATTCCAAGGGGTCGCGTAACTTCTTATGGTGCAATAGCTGCCTGTTTAGGCACTAAACTCTCAGCTAGAATGGTTGGATGGGCAATGAATGGTGCAGACAAAACAAGACCAGCTGTTCCTGCTCATCGCGTAGTCAATCGTGTAGGCCTGCTAAGCGGTAAACATCATTTTGGCAAACCAGATGAGATGGAAAAGCGCCTGAAGAAAGAGGGAATAAAAGTGAAGGATGACAAGGTGGTTGATTTCACTAAAGTATTCTGGGACCCGGTAAAAGAGCTGGGCTTTTAATAATAAGGGCTGATCATAAAATAGACAATCACGCCGGTAATTGTTACATATAGCCAGATAGGGAAGGTGATCCTCGCCAGTTTCTTATGCCTCGCATACTCTCCAATCAATGACCGGTAAGCAGTAAATAATACAAAAGGCATAATAATTCCTGCCAGCAGAATATGCGTACTCAGAAGAACAATGTAGATAATCCGGATATTGCCTGCAGTCAGTTTCTCTGCCTCACTCAGCACATTATCATGATTGACATCTCCAAACCTTGAATCACCTGCAAACAGGTGGTGACAGATATAGCTCACCAGGAACAGTATGGAAAGCCCCATGGCAAACAGCATGATCCTTTTATGAGTTTCATATTTCTTTTGCTTTACTGCCATAAGTGCTACTATCAGCAGTACTGATACAATAGAATTTATGACAGCATTTGCCCTTGCAAAAAAATGAACGTCAAATCCTAAATCAACATCAAGCTTATAGCGGCTCAACAATGTAATTAGCGTAAATACAATCACAGAGAAGGTAATGATCAGGATGGATGCCTTGCGGTCATTCTTTTTCCAGCTTGGAGCCAGCATTTTTATTCCTTTTTAGAATGAATACTAAAATACCAACACCCAGTATCGCTGCCAGGAAGGCTACACCAATCACTGGCAATTGTCCTTTCAGAAATGTATCGCGAGATGGGTCTTTTTCCATGGAAAGGAAAATGATATCACTGGATAGCTGGCGTAATGCCATCGTATCCAGCCCATGATAATAACCCCGCACCTGTCTTTTGCCGTCAATTAATACAAAACGATCAGTATGATAAAAACTGGTATCTACTCCCTTGCCATCTATCAATGGTAATTTCATTTCATTAAAGGCCATATCATAGATCGCTTTCTTATCTCCGGTAAGTAACCACCATTGTTCAGGATTTACCTGGAAGCGATCAGCCCAATGCTTGAGCTGCTGCACTGAATCCCGTTCGGGATCAATGCTGAAGGAAACAAAGAAAAGCCAGTCAGGTGTTTTATCACCTACACGCCGGGAATTATTGATAGACTCCTGCAGACGCTTCATGTTCATGGTCATCCTGGGACAAATAGTAGGGCAGTGGGTAAAGAAGAAGTCGGCCACTATTACCTTGTCTTTCAGAGAGCTCCAGGAAACTTTTTCTCCCATCTGATTGGTGAGCGTAAAATCAGCTAATTGATGCCAGACTGTATCAGATTCTGATTTGCCTTTTTCAACTGAAGCAATAACCGTATCGGCAAAATAATGGCGGGGCATAACAACTGCAGTGGCGCTATATTTCCTTACAATCAGATAGCCAGTGAGTGGCATCAGGATCGCGAGCATCAATGCATATAATGCTGTCTTACTCAAGCTGTTTTTTTAACGGTAAACCCGGGTGCAAAGCTACAACAGCAATACCACTTAGATGTTTACTGCGGGTAAAATAAAGCTAATAAATGGTGAATACCTGGGCCGTGCAGCAGCGCTGGGGCTATTGCTTACCCGGCTTCGGTTCTTCTGGTGCAGCAGGCTCAGTAGCATGATGCGGTCTGGGCATGGTGGACTCTTTGAAATGGCGATCGTAATTATTCCGCAGGTTCTTGTAGGAATTTCCATCAATAATGAAAGCTGCAATAAACCAGATAAACAGCATTAGAGGCACCACAATGGTCATGATCATATTGCGTATTTCATCACCCAGGTGCATGAATACGGAAACAATATAATAGGCTTTTGCCAGGGTGAGGATACAAACCAGGCCCTTGAACATCAAAACAAGCAAATGGCTGGGGTTCTCTCCCTTATGAATGGTATAGATGGTGAGGCCGATAGCCAGCTCAAAGATCGTGATCACTGAAAGCAGGATCGTTGTCTTCCTTACCCTCTTCCTGAATTCAGCATCCTCTATGTGATGATGAAAAGTTACTTCAGACATTACTTGATGTTCCATATATACCTATTACAATTTATCAAATGTTAGTTGCGGATTATTTCGGATTAATCAGATCAGATAGAAACAAAGGAATACGAATACCCATACCAGGTCCACAAAGTGCCAGTACAATCCAGCCTTCTCAATCATCAGGTAATGCCCCTTGTTCTGGAATACATTATTCTTTGTCATGAGCAGCATGATGATATTTATAATAACACCAGAGAATACGTGGAATCCGTGGAACCCTGTGATACCAAAGAAATATCCACCAAATGCAACGGGCCCTTTTTCTCTTACATGCAGCTCAGCTACATTGATCATTCCCGCCAGTTGTTCTTTAGGCATTTTTGCCAATTCTTCAAGACTGTGGCTATGATCATGCTCATGAACAACTTTGGCAAGAACATCCGGTGAGGTATTCTTTATGGCTTCAGAAACGGCACTTGCATCAACTAACTGGCCCCAGGCGTTGTGACGTGTAGTCTGGCCGATCATATCAAGTTTACCATCAATCAGGGCAATGTGCTCACCCGTGATCAGGTGATGCCACTCCTGGCAACCAAGGAACGCCAGTCCACCCACAATTGTCCAGGCCAGCCATTTCATTACACCTTTCTTATCACCGTTATGACCTGCATGCACAGCCAGCACCATGGTAACGGAGCTAATGATCAAAATAAAGGTCATTACACTCACAAATGCCAGTGGCAGATTAGCGTGACCTGCTCCGGGAAAAGCATTGAACACCACGTTTGGATCAGGCCAGAAGTTCTGGCTGAAACGTATAGAGCCATAAGAAATCAGGAAAGCCCCGAACGTAAACGTATCACTCATCAGGAAATACCACATCATCAGTTTTCCATACTCCAGGTTGAAGGGGCTTTTACCGCCGCTCCACCATTTCGTCTGATGTGTTGTTGCTGTTGTCGACATGTCAGTTGTTTCTGTTTTTAAACTCGAATTATCCTATTATTATAAAAAATAC
>CAMLGP010000403.1 GCA_946479535.1 uncultured Bacteroidota bacterium | reverse complement strand
ATCATTGACTATACCCAATGAATCCTCATTCGGCGTTGCATCAAAATAAAGCGCCCCACGAAGGAAATGTTTTGTTGAATCAGTCAGGAAAAATTGATTGGCCGTGGCCGTATTGCCTCCCAGGGAGAAATAAAAACCTTCTGCATTATTAGCAGTTACAATTGGACTATCAACAATACTGGTGGCAATGTCTGTATGTTGCTTGTAAGCCATCTTATACCCATCATTCACCAGTGAATCGAAATTATTTTTTCCCACCTCTTTGTAACTGATATAAATGCGTCCGTGGAATTTTGGAACATCAATATTGATCCACCAGGGATTTTCTGTAGCCTCGCCAAAAAAAGATGTGTCTTTGCTTATGAAAGCATATACCGGGAATTCAAAACGATAGGGATAACCTGGCTGATCAAAAAGCTGATACTTTTTTTCAGGGAAATCAATTTTAAAATACCCTTTCTTTTTATAGGTATAAGAACTATTGCAGGATAAAATAGCTATAATGAGCACGAATAAAATTATGACTTGAAATTTCATATTTTAGATTTACTCCTGACGGTTCACCGTCACTTTAACTAACTGCACGCGGTTGCGGTCTACTTCCAGTACTGTAAAATCAAAGTTGCCAATATTGATCACGTCATTCACTTTGGGGAACTCACCCGCCATTTCCAGAACCAGACCTCCTACAGATTCACTTTCTCCACGCACTTTATCAAACGTATCCATGGACAGATGCATTGTCTTGCATATATCATGGATCATAGTTTTTCCCTCAAAGATGTAATTATTCTCATCTACCTTTCGGTTCCGGCTTTCTTCTTCATCAAACTCATCCCTGATATCGCCGATCACTTCTTCCATCACATCTTCCATGGTCACAATGCCACTGGTGCCTCCAAATTCATCCACTACAATGGCAAAATGCACATGTTTGGTCTGGAAATCACGCAACAGATCGGCAATCAGCTTTGATTCAGGTACAAAGAATGGAGTGCGCATCAGGTGACGCCAGTCAAAATCATCAGCCTGGTTTAAATGAGGTATTAGATCCTTGGTATTTATTATGCCAATTACTTCATCCAGGCTTCCCTTATAAACGGGTAAACGGGAGTAATGAAGGTCCTGAACTTTCTTTACAAGCTGGCCAAAGGAGGCGTGAGAATCAATTCCCGTTACTTCCAGCCTGCTGCGCATGATTTGTTTGACAGAAATACTTCCAAACTTCACGATGCTTTTCATGATACTCTTCTCTTCGGGCGAAGCTTCTTCATCAGTTTTGATATCTATTGCCTCGTCCAGTTCCTGGATGCTGATGGCCTCTGATTTATCAGCCCCAACTTTTTTACCGATCACGTCAGCCACAGAAACTATCCATTTGCTGATACGCCTTAGCAGTAAATGCACTCCTTCTACCACCACGGCCGATCCATAGGCAAAACGAAGATTGTTCTGGGTGGCCCAAACCTTTGGCAATATTTCTCCAAAGAACACAAGCACAAATGCTATCACCATCACTTTAAGCAATAATTCAAGGGCATAATGAAGGTTGCCAAATGAAACAAATTTGCTAATGAGAAAATTGGAAAGTATGATGATGCTGATATTAATGAATATGCTTGTGATCAGTAGTGACGCAAATACTTCTTTGGGTTCTTCCAGCAGATTAATGATACGTTTGGCCGCTGGATGCTGCTTTGTTTTCAGAACATTTACATCTTTATTATTCAGGGAGAAAATTGCCACTTCAGCGCCGGAGATAGTAAAGCTGAGCAGTAATAAAACAAGCAGGAGGATTACAAGCAGCGTTGTACCCTGCGTGTTAGCCGCTAGCAGTATATGCGAAACCTTCAACCATAAAAAACTGACTGCCGAATGACTCTCCAAAGCAAGGGGTTTTGATTAGAAATAGAACCTGCTACCAGCAGGTTATGTGGCAGCTCGGCTGCCTCTTTAATCTAGGCAGCAAAGGTATTGTTTTAAAAATATGCTAGAAAGGAAGGTTCTCAGATGGATCTCCAAGGTTTGTGTCGGAACTACCCATGTTTTCAATGCCTGTTTCGCCATGAGAAGTACCAGGTCCATCCATTCTTTTATCAAGCATGATGAGATTATCGCCCACCACTTCTGTAGCAAATTTACGATTGCCTTCTTTGTCTTCCCAACTGCGGGTGCGTAATCGTCCTTCAATATAGACAAGGCTGCTTTTGTGAAGATATTTCTGTGCCAGTTCAGCGAGTCCTCTCCATAAAACTACTGTGTGCCATTCAGTTTGGGAAACCAGTTTGCCTGACCGGTCTTTAAATGTTTCAGTAGTAGCAAGGGGAAATTTAGCCACAGCAATGTTCCCTTCCAGGAACTGTACATCCGGGTCTTTGCCCAGGTTGCCAATGAGCATTACTCTGTTTACGCCTCTCATACTCTTTTCTTTTTATCTATTAATAATCGTCTTACAGGCTTTGTAGATGCTCTTTAAAGTTAATTTTTTTAGGCTTTTAAAAAAAATTACCCTTTATGTATCTCCTTTCCCGCAGTTTTTCATCCGATAGCTATCGGATCAGGCAAGGCTGCCGGATTAGCAAATCTACTTTGTACCGGGAGTGAGTCCCGGCTTTCCAGTCTTCCCAAATTAACTGTACGGAAGTTTCGGGATTGTTTTACCAGATTAAAGAGCTGAAGTTTTCAATAGTTAATAATTGCTTCCTGATTCAGAGTCCCTCCTTGGGATATTGGGTTCCTCCTTTATCAAACAAAAGGTAAGCCTAAGATAGGACAGGCTCAAAACTGGTTTTGCTCCCGTGCTTTCACCAGGTATTGATTGATGACCCCTGGAAACGCAAATTTCCCCAGACCTGTTTCATTCACCCATTGCCAGCCGGCCTGATTTGGTTTGTTCCTGACGCGGACATGAATAAATCTACCTGCTATCAATTGATGAGAGAGCTGTTGTTTGTAGACAGGTGAAATTGTCAATACTTCATACTTACCAGGTATAAACCATTTTTGCTTTTCAGCTCTTGCAAGGACATTTCCCTGTTCAATATCCTTTGCATTTTCAATCATGGGAAATTCATAAAGCTGTTGCCAGATATCTTTTGCTGTGCGCTGGCGGATAGCCAGCTGATTTTTGTGTTCAATAAGCAGGTAATAAAACCACCTTTTTTTAATGGTGATCTTTTTTTCTTTCACCGGAAGCTCATTAATCCTATTATTCAGCAAAGCATAGCAGGAGTTATTGAAAACACACTGATCACATTGGGGAACAGGTTTGCAGATCATTGCGCCAAAGTCCATTATTGCCTGGTTATATGCGCCTGCCTGTTTTTCATCAATCAGTTCATTGGCCAATTGAGTAAAATATTTTTTTCCAACTGTTGAATCGATTGGAGTATCAATTCCAAATATTCTGGACAGAACCCGGAACACATTACCATCTACAACAGCATGAGGAAGGCTGAATGCGAAGGAAGATATGGCTGCAGCAGTGTAGGGCCCCACTCCCTTCAGGCCAACAATCTCTTCATATGTATTGGGAAATACTCCATTTCGATCCAGCGCTATATGGCGTGCTGTAACTATCAGGTTTCGACAGCGGGAATAATAGCCCAGGCCTTCCCAAAGTTTGAAAATCGTTGAATCCGGGGCATTCGCCAGTTTTTTAATATCCGGGAAATTGCGGACGAACTCATTATAATAGCTGAGCCCCTGCTCTACCCGGGTCTGTTGCAGGATGATTTCACTCAGCCAGATCTTATAAGGATCCTTTTCTCCCTTCCAGGGCATCTGGCGCCTGTTTTTGTCCCGGTCCCACCGTAAAAGTGCCTCCGAAAACCCCTTTCCGGCCGCTTCATTCCCTTTTTTTGGCATCTGAAATTGCATATGCAGATCTAAATATCCGCCATTTTCCCAAATGCCGCCTGAAACTTGTTACAAAATTTTTGGCTATCCTATTGACAATCATATTATTTTGTCATAAATTGGCATTCT
>CAMLGP010000402.1 GCA_946479535.1 uncultured Bacteroidota bacterium | reverse complement strand
GCTTGGTTACGATGCGCTGAGCTTTTTCTTCTCCGGCAAAAATGACCTCGCCTTCCTTTATATCCTTTGCCGCATATATACCAAAACCGGCAATAGAATTGCCTTTAATAATATATGGCTTCCGCTTTCTCTCATGACGCGCAATACCTTCTGCAATAATATGTCTCAGGAAACCTGCCTGGCCGGCGTTATCATATTTCAGGATGAAATCGGCAGAACCTTCATACCCATCCGTATAGAAAACTGAACAGGTAAAATTGATCTCCAGGAAATAGATCTCATTCTTGCTATTTACGCGGAAATCAAGACGGCCATACCCTACACCATTAAATCCTTTAAATATCCTTTCGGCAGCAGTACGCAATTCCTTTTCCAGCACCGGGTCTGTGCAGGGGAAATTACAATCCGGGTGAAGTTCTGAGGTCTTTAATGAATAGGTCTTGAACTTCTTGCCTTCAGGAAATACATATTCAACAGGTTTGAAGACAGTACAGCCATTTCCATCCGGATTGGCGGCTACCAGTACAGTAAATTCCCTTCCCTCTATATATTCTTCCACCAGCAGCGGACCATATTCATTAAATATCTCTACCACCTTTTTCAGGAGATCCCTTTTGCTTTTAAGAAGCGATTTCTCATCTATACCCAGGCTATCGCCGGCTTTAGCCGGTTTAATAAACATGGGATAAGAGAGGTGCTCTCTTACTTTATCAATATCCTCCGTCTGTTCAATAATGAAATATCCAGGCGTTTTCACGCCTTCGCAATAGGCCACATATTTCATGAGCTCCTTGGTAGGGTCATACAACTTGGCAGAAGGTCCTGTATAGGGAAGATCAAGCAAGTCAAGACTATGGATCACGTCAATGGAAGGCACTTCCCATTCAAGATACCCTTCGCAGAGATTGACGAATATATCATAGTTCTTCTTCTTTAGTTCTTTTAGCTGCCGGTAAGTGGTCAGCTTGTTCAGGAGAACATGATCCACCTCGGCATCAGCCAATAAAGAGGAGAGGTTACGGGAAGGATCATAATTTTTGTAATCGACTCCCGTGGTAGAATAGTCGGGTTGCAGGACACAAACCTTCATGCAGTTAAATTAAAAGGTTAAGTTTCTTCTGGAAAAAGCATCCGTTATTATTTTCCTGACCATGCCAGTAAAGGACTTTTCGGCATAGCGCAGGATGGCGCCAATAGAAGTATAATCTTCATCTTCGCTCAATCCGCACTGTGCGTTTACTTCCAGCATGTACAATTTCCCTGTGTTCTTATCCATTCTGATATCGAGCCGGCCATAACCGGTACCACCAACAGCTTTATAAGCCTGAAGGCTCAGCTTCTCGATCTTTTTAACAAGGGAAGGATCCGGCTTTTGATAATGATAAAAATTATCATTGCCCGGCATGGGCTTCTCATCCTCGTAGATTTCCCATAGTCTGTCAAATGATAAAAACTTTTCTTCTTCCGGGAGGGATTCATGGAAGATTCTTTCAACAGGAGGATAAACAAAGCAGTTAGCCAGGTCGGATGAGGAACCAACTATAAATGATGTGAATTCAGGACCAGCTATAAACTGTTCAACAAAAAGCCCATCAGCCAGGAGGTTCCAACCCCGATAGCCTTTGTGTATCTCTTTTACGCGGTCCATTAATTCTTCATCGGTATATACTACATTCTTTATTGAAACGCCCATACTGCCACCCGAAACGGCTGGTTTTATGATAAGAGGGGCGCCCAATCTTTTACAAATCCCTTTTATGGATTCCTCACTTCCATCAATAACTTCCCATTTGGCATGTGAAACACCAGCCTCGTCAAAGGCCTTCTTCATGGGTATTTTGGAAGTGGTAATACGATAGTAATGATCATTTGAACCTGTAAAAATCAGATTGTGCTTTTCCAGTTCATGGATAACTGAAACCCCAGGTGTTCCATTCACTTCATCCCCATCACAAAGGTTAAGGACCACAGGGATCTTGCGGCCAGACTTCTTTTTGATACTGGCAATAACTTCAGGGTAATTATCGGTAGTTACAGGCTGCCAAATCCAGTCTGCCTTTAATTCTTCAAAGACGGCAGTGTATTCCTTATGACTTTGAGAGAAGTCATAATAGTATTGCAGGTTGGGGTCATCTGTCAGAAGATGGGGGTATAATACCCAAACTTTTAACTTGTCAATAGGGTCTGCCGCAACACGGGAGATCTTCCTCTTAAGCCCTTTTTTCTTTACTTGACCGATCATGCAATTGTTGTTGTATAAAGCGCGTAAGCGTATAGCTTCTTAAAATCTGGGGATTGATATGCGCTGCACCCTTTATTTCGCCAAGGCACCTGCTGGTACCACAAAAGCATTTGAAGGGTTGAACCATATCCCATTCAGTAGAAGGATAGAAGAATGTCATTTCATCTCCTTCAGCAATGGGCTTTAACGCTATAACCTGCATGGAATAGGTATCAAAAAACACATTGGGATCACAGCTGTGATTAATGTATTGCAGATGCTCTGGCTGCAACATAATGTGTTTGTCGATTCCAACCTGAACAGTAAGGTAAGTTGGCCTGGACATGGTTTTACCAGCTGAGAACTCAGCTACAACCTGTCCTGGCTCATACTTCTGTTGAGCGAAAAAGGCTTTTTGATTGTTATCGATATTTTGCCGGACTACGGCGAAGATGTGATCGCTTACTAAGCGATACGATGGGTTAGTGGCGGTAATCATAATTGAATTGATATGAAAAGATAGATATAAACTTTAATGTAACAAATCATATAAACACAAATGTGAATAATTTTATAGAATTGTTGAATAACATTATCCTTCTAATCATTATACCTGCTGCTCTATTCATCATTAATACTACCTATCTATTCCCCTTATTAGCCGTTATTGAATGGTTAATCCTATAGCTAAAACGATAATGAAGTCTTATAAAACAGCCATAACGCTGCTTTTAATCCCAATAACTATTAAGGATGATCCATATCATATATTATACCACTAAAGGTTAATAACACCTGGTCAGTAGCTATCGGGCCATTAAGATGGATAGTGGTTAACAGCTGTAATGGGGGTGATATTATATATTTGAAGGATTGGCTGACAGCTTACGATACTCATTCCAGGCTATAAAAAACCTTATATCGCCAAATCCAATTTCATTGCCCAGCTTTTCCTTTAGGGTAGTAAGGGGCTCGCCATTATATTCCTTAATTACCGGCTCCATAATCATAATCTTCTCTGGAGAGAGAATTTCCTCAATGGGAATAGATCCAATCTGGACATAATGGGCTAAATGGCCTTCTATTGTTTGAGGGACCAGGTTTCTTAAATTGGCTATATCGGCTATGGATAATCCTTCCCGGTATAATTTATATGATTCAGCTTTGGTATCCACCTTAGGCTTTGTTTCCTTAGGCTTTTTATCTGGTTTAGAGGGAGACGGTTCTTTCTTTTTATTCTTTGGGGCTTTATCACTAATAAGGGACGTTAGGCCATTATCTGTTGAATATTGTTGAATAATGGTTAAGAACTCATTGCCATAGGTTTCTACCCTTTTCTTTCCAAAACCTGTTATCTGTTCAAGTTCTTCCGGCGTTTGAGGAAGGAATTCCACCATTTCATTCAGGGACTTGCTACCAGCAACAAGATAAATGGGAAGATCCTTCTTTGAACAGATGCTATCTCTAACCTTTCTCAGTTGCGCCAGAAGAACAGGATGCGGACTGGCAATCCTTTGTTCACCTGAACCGGAAAATGAGTTTATAGAAAAGGATGGTACTACAAAGCTGTTCTTCTTTTGATGCCATTGCTCCCCATCCATCCTGGCATCAAAATCCTTTAGTAGATGAAGGGTAAGCATTAATTGTCCATAGAGGTCTTTAAGACTATCATTGAACTCTTTTGCGTGTAACCGGCTATCCGTTTCAGCCGGGGATTTTACAATAGCAGCTATAATGGCACTGATCTCTTTTGTAAAATGACTGGCTCCATCCTTTGTACGGGTCAGT
>CAMLGP010000401.1 GCA_946479535.1 uncultured Bacteroidota bacterium | reverse complement strand
ATTCCCCTTTCTAATGTTGACTATCAGGCCGGAGGGTAATCCCATTTCATTCAGTATCCTGTTGTAATCCGCATTGAATTTTTCCCTCCGCGAATCATAAATACACGGGCCTGCATTGGTCATTACATACATTCTACCATCAGGAAATTCATAAAGCATCTGAACACTGTTATCCAGCAGCGAGGAGCTGTCGTTATAGTTTTTACGAAATATCCTGCAGGAATATCCATCATACCGGTTCAGTCCAGACATGGTACCAAACCATACAAAGCCATCCGCATCTTTTAGTATGGTGTTGACCTGGTTATGTGAAAGTCCCGTATAGGTGTCAAATTTGGAAAAATTAAAGTATTCGCTTTGAGCCAATGCAGAAAGCGATTGTAACAGCAAACTTAACCAGATAAAAAAACGCATTATACGCAGGTCTGTTTTACTTATACTCAGAGTAAAATAAAAGAAAGCAGTTATTCTTTTACAAAAGTGATCGGCTAAATGCCATCACTTAAGTATCTCAACAAAAGTAAAGTTATCGATTTTATAAACGCCTGTTTTTGGGGATAATTCGGCGTCATAATACTTTCATTCTTCTTAAAAATCGTCCGTTCTGAACGGGGAAGCAGGAAGTCCTTCCCTGTTGTAAAGGTTTGGAAAAGGCGGGCTATCAGCCCAGGCGTATCTTATATATAAAGGATTGGGAACTGCCTCACTCCATACAATCAGGCTATCCCCGGAAATCTTTGCTTTTGCCCAAACAAATTTTTTATCCGCACCTGCAATCGCAATCTCTTTCACCTCTTCGCCATCATTGGTAATTAACCCGCTACCCACGCTGGTAAAGGAAATAATAATTTTATCGCCATCAATGGTAGCTGATTTAAAAACCGGTCCTGAGCCAACAATATTCTCTCCATAAGCTACTTTTTCTGCAAGCAAGGCCAGCCTTCTTCCAGGCTCATGTTTATTCCAGGGGTGCAGATCGTTCCATTCCCCGATATCAATTGTTACTGCCATGCCGGTATTTGGAAGAGATAACGCTTTCCTCTGTGATTCACGAAGCATTGCCCAACTGCTTTCAACAGGAAGGAAGGTATAATCCGAGTAATTGGGCAGCTGCACAAAAAAGAAAGGAATATTTTCATTATTCCATTTCTTTCGCCAGTCTTTTATTTGCGCTGGTTGCAAAGCCTCATACTGTTTTGCACGGGTAACATTACTTTCTCCCTGGTACCATAAAAATCCTTTAAGGGTGTAATTAATAACAGGAGCAATCATTCCATTGTATAATGCAGCCGGTGAATTTTGGGCCGAAACAAATCCGCCGCCAGTGGGCGCTGCCTGCGGAACAAACACTTCTCCCACTTTATATTGCCATGTGCCCACCAGGCTAACTGTATCTGGCCCCGAAAAAAGATAGTAAGGTTTATCGGGCACAAAACCACCTTTTCCATTGTTATTGGTTACCCTTGAAACAAATAAATTTTTTCCCGCCTTCAGTATATTCTCCGGAATATTATATCTTCTTTCAGTATATAAAGAAAATGTTCTTCCGATCTGTTTTCCATTTATGTACAACACATCAGCATCAACCATTCTTCCCATGTAAACCCTTGCAGATTTACCGGCCATTGATGCGGGAACATCTATTTCTTTCCTATACCATACAACGCCATTGAGATCTTTAAGACCCTGATCTTCCCAATAGGCAGGAACGGCAATATCTCTCCAGCCTTTGGGAACATACGCAGGATCATACCAGGGAAGGGGCCCATTCATCCCTTTATCGTTTGGTGATTGCTGTTGCTGCCTCGGGAATCCTCCACCGGACCTGCGTGTACTGTTAGTGAAGGAAGTGTCTTTATTTTTTTGAACAGTACTGATAATGTCCGGGAAATCTTTTAATCCCTCTTCACTTATCCACGCTTCAATAGGGGTTCCGCCAACACTTGAATTGATCAAACCTATGGGAACATGGTATTTTTCATACAGGTTCTTTGCAAAAAAATATCCTACTGCTGTAAAAGGTCCGATATCTTTTGGGTTAGCCCATTTCCAGGAACCTCTTGTCATCTCCTCTTCTGGACCTGTAAGAACGGGGTGAATAGGCACTTTAAACTGACGGATCTCAGGGTTATTGACAGTTGCCATTTCATTACCATAAGTAGCATCATCATACCCAAGCTGGTATTCCATATTTGATTGACCAGAACAAAGCCACACATCACCAATCAAGATGTCTTTTAACGTTATTCTGTTGCTTGCAGTAATATCCATTGTATAAGGCCCACCGGCCTTCATTGGCGCGAGTGATACAGACCATTTGCCGTTTGAATCCGCCTTTGTCTTATAGGACTTGCCATTGAATTTAATATTCACTTTCTCCGCCCTGCCGGCCCATCCCCAAATATTTATTTTAGCATTGCGTTGCAAGACCATGCTATCACTGATCAGCTTTGGTAAGCGCACCTGGCCAGTTGATGCTAACGCTGAAACAAAAGCGATAAAAGTGGTAGCGATTTTTTTGATATGCCTTTTCATTTGACTTATTGAAAATAGTTTGGAATGTGTTCACTTCAAAATTTCCTGATCGTTGCGTATACTCCGTACCACTGGCCCACAATATCATAAAGCGGGCGAAGCAGATAGGTTTTGCCATCATCCGTTAACCGGAATGTATTATTGCCAGACACAGAAAGATTTTTCAATATTTCCTCTTTTGACGCTTTTAAAACAAGCTCTGAAGTAGTTTCAAAAGCCAGTAGATCCGGCCCATAAAAGAGGGCCAGCACATTTGGATCATCAGGCATGGTCTTAAAATGAAAGTTAAAATGAAAAACCAGTTTTACACTGTCCCCATTCTTCCATTTACGATTGATCCTGTAAATAGACGGTGACGCAATATTTCCTTTTTGCTTTTCACCGTTGATGTATACATCCAGCCTTTTAACTCCATTCGGAATAAAGAAGTTGAGATTGAGAGTGGATTCATTTTTTGAAGACACTGTAAATTCAACAGAAGAATCAGCAGGAAAATTGCCGGTTTGTTCCAACTCAATATGTTGATCTGCCCAGTTTAGTTTAGAAGGAATATAAAGATTTACCCACAAATCAATGCCATGATGATAATATATTCCTGAGTTGAGTGAAGCAAAAGCCTCAATGCTGGTGCCATTACAACAACGAAAATCATTTTCTTTAAGAAATGCTTTCACCCTCGGCGAACCCAGCGGCAAATGGTAAACATTAGTCCCAGTAACGTAGTTTTGAGTTGGCAGCACCGCATTATAAAAAGTATTCATGTAGGTACTGGAATACTTTGGATCCGCAGTCCAGCTAAAAAGAGTGGAGGTTAATTTTTGAGTGTTGTGTGTTACACAGGATTCGGAAGTTTCTTTTGTCATGGTATTGCTGAGATGATCCGGAACTCCCCAATGTTCAGCAGTAAGAGAAGTAGGCGTGGTAACATTTGGCCGTGGACCGCTGCTGGAACCATTAGCATAGGCATGATGAGCAATCAGCATATTCCAGAAATTGAAGACTGCGTTGGAATATTTTTTTTCACCCGTAATAGAATAACGCTGCGCAAAGCCATTTACCAGTACCAGGTGAGTATTGGAATGCAAACCGCTAAGGATATCTTCGTTACCTGACAGGGGTACAGCAAACCAGTCACGATCAAATATTTTAGCCAGCGCAAGATGCCTGGGGTCTTTGCTGATCTTATATAGTTTATACAAGACCTCGTTCATGGCGCCTGCTTCATTTGCAGGATTAGCTGCAGCGGTATAAAGCATCTTATCAATTGTTGCTGAATCAAGTTTTGACATCCGTGACTCAACATAGGAAGCCATGCTGACCACCATATCATAGGCCTTTTTGTTTCCCGTACGTATAGAAACATCCAGCAAACCCTGCATGATCTTGTGATAAGTATAGTAGGGCGCCCATACGCCACCAAATTTCTTCTCAAGTGTATCAAATTCTTTTTCTGGAAATGCACTAAGGTATCCGTGGCCCA
>CAMLGP010000400.1 GCA_946479535.1 uncultured Bacteroidota bacterium | reverse complement strand
GTATGGAAAGCTGCGGATGTTTATCCATGCGGAAAGCCGTTTTAATGATGCCAATCTTAAGGATAATGACCTGACTGCAGTGATCCGCATTGGAAATGATTTTCAGGGTAACTATTATGAAGTTAGAATTCCATTGAAGAAAACCAGGTTTGGTGCAACAGACAGTCTGGAGATCTGGCCGGAAGCCAATAACCTCGATTTTGATCTAGATGATCTTACTGCATTAAAATTGCGCAGAAATAACTCCGGCTACTCCCCTTCCAAATATTATAAGGAAACCCTGTCCAACGGCCGCTCCTATGCCATGATCGGTAACCCTAACCTTGGGGAGGTGAAAGGAATGCTGATGGCAGTTGAGAATACTAATAAAGCGGACGGTGATGCCTGCGCTGAAGTATGGTTTAATGAACTTCGCTTCTCCAACCTGGATGAAAAAGGAGGTTATGCTGCGTTAGGTAAAGTAAATATCAAGCTGGCAGATCTCGGTGACATCACATTAGCTGGTTCTACCAAAACAAGAGGGTTTGGCACACTGGAACAGCGGGTAAATGAAAGAAGTCGTGAAGATGTAAATACATTTGACCTTTCTGCCAATATCGATGCCGGTAAATTATTGCCGAGGAAATTGGGTATACAGATCCCGATCTATGCAGGTATCAGCCGCATTATCAGCACCCCGGAATATGATCCTTATGATCTGGATATTAAACTGGACCAGAAACTGAAAGCATCTACTGGCACTGCAAAGGATTCCATCCGCTCTGATGCACAGGATATAACTACCATCAAAACATTAAACTTCACCAATGTTAAAAAGCTGAAGCTGGATGGAAAGCGCCCCAAGATCTGGAGCCTTTCCAATATTGACCTTAACTACTCATACATCCAGACCCAGCAGCACAACCCGCTTATTGAACTCTATGAAATGAGAAGGACCCGTGCAGCTCTTGGTTATAACTATGCTCCTCAGGCAAAATATATTGAGCCGTTTGGACGATTGATCAAATCCAAATCAAAATGGCTATCCCTGATCAAGGATTTCAATTTCAATTATGTTCCTTCCCTGCTTTCCTTCAGAGGAGATGTATTCCGTCAATTCGGTGCTACCCGCCCGCGTAATGTAGGGGGTGGTCCTTATAAGATACCAGAGACCTACGACAAATATTTTACGTTCGACAGATACTACGTACTGCAATGGAACCTGACCAAGTCGCTGGCTCTCGATTTCCAGGCAACCAATAATGCCCGGATCGATGAACCATTTGGCAGGATCAATACGCAGGAAAAGAAAGATTCAGTTCGCAAGAACCTCTTTAAAGGCGGACGTAACACCCATTATGGTCAGCAGGCAACATTAACTTATACTGTGCCCATGCAAAAGATCCCGTTCCTGGACTGGACGCAGCTGCATGCCTCTTACAGCACTCAGTATAATTGGGATGCGGCTTCACTATTAGCCAGGGAATTGGGTAATACTATTTCCAATACGCAGACCAGGATCGTAAATGGTGAATTGCATTTTGAGCAGCTGTACAACAAATCAAGATTCCTGCGCGCAGTGAACAGTGATGGGCCAGCCAATCCAAAAACTGCCTTGCCCAATAACAATGCAAATGCAGATTCAGTTAATAAGAAAGTTTCAACTGCCATCCCGGATAGTGTGCTCGCGAAAATGACACCGAAAGAAAGAAGAAAAGCAAAACGTGCAGCACGCAGGGCAGCCAGGGAAGAAAAAAGGAAACAGCGCCTTGCCCATCAGAGTGAACTTCCAACTGTTGGAGGCGTTACCAAATTTGCTGCGGGACTAGTTACGTCTCTTAAAAATGTGACTGTTCAATACAATGAAGATTTTGGTACCATATTGCCTGGTTATATGGATAGCACACAGATATTGGGCTCAAATCTCAAGAGCGGTGAACCGGGTTACGGTTTCATTTTCGGCAGACAGCCGGATACCAGCTGGATCAACAAATTTGGTGCAAAGGGATTATTGTCTTTGGATACAATGGTTTCCAGTCTCATTCAGCAACGATATAATCAGCATCTGAATGTAACAGCTGAACTGGCTCCCATACGTGATCTTACTATTACGCTCACACTGGATAAGATGTTCAGCAAAAATTATTCAGAACTTTACAAGGATACCAGCAAGTTTGATAATGTGGTATTGACAAGGCTGAATCCCTATGCTGCTGGTAGCTTTAGCATGACCTATATCTCCTACCAGACCTTGTTCAAGAAGTTTGATCCCAGTGTGGTATCGGAAACTTTCAAACAGTTTGAAGCCAATCGTATCAAGGTCTCGCAGAGCCTGGGTGAAAAGAATCCCTATGCAAATGCTAACCCCACAGATCCTGATGGCTATAAGCAGGGATATCGTGGATATGCCCAGGAAGTGGTGATCCCTGCTTTCCTGGCTGCCTATACAGGAAATGATCCGCTGAGTATTAAACCATTCAAGAATACCAATAACAAGATCAGTTCAAATCCGTTCGGTGGTTTGTTGCCAAAACCCAATTGGACGCTTAGCTATAATGGTCTTTCAAGAATTCCCGGACTGGATAAGATATTTACCAATTTCACGATCCGTCACGGCTATCACAGTACTTTAAGCATGAACAGCTTTAATACAGCACTGTTATATGAGGATCCATTGCGTGTGGGTTATCCATTCTTCCGTGATGCAAAGGGTGATTATATTCCTTATTTCCTTGTGCCGAATATTACCATTGAGGAACGTTTTGATCCATTGATCCAGGTGGATATGACTTTTGTCAATGATCTGACTACCGGTATTGAATTCCGTAAATCACGACAGTTGAGCCTTAGCCTGGTTGATTATCAGCTAGCCGAGAACCGCTCAACGGAAGTACAATTCAATTTCAACTGGAGAAAGAAAGGCATGCCCCTTATCAAGAACCTGAAGATCGGCAAGAAGGGAATGAAGCTGGATAATGATGTTACTTTCCGGATGGATTTCACTTATCGTGATGATGCCACTTCCAATAGTAAACTTGACCAGGGAACTTCTTTTGGTACAGCGGGTCAGAAGTTTATCAGCATCAAACCTTCCATTGATTATATATTGAATAACCGCGTAAGCCTGAAGCTATACTTTGAGCAGAACCGCAATATTCCTAAGGTAAGTAACGCCTTCCCGATCACCAACACAAGAGGAGGATTGCAGGTGAGGATCTCACTGGCGCAATAAAGAATCAGAATTTCATTTCGGGGATTTCACCTTCAACAGTAAGCCTGCCTGCTGTTTTGGATTTGATCTCTTCAACACTTACACCGGGCGCTCTTTCCAGTAAGCGGAAGCCCTGGGGAGTAACATCAAGGACCGCCAGATCAGATACGATCTTCTTCACGCATTTAACACCGGTCAGCGGCAATGTACAGGCTGGTAATAATTTGGATTCACCTTTAGGATTACTATGCACCATGGCAACTATTATATTTCTGGCACTTGCTACCAGGTCCATGGCACCACCCATTCCTTTTACCATCTTGCCTGGTATCTTCCAGTTGGCGATATCACCCTTCTCACTCACTTCCATAGCGCCAAGCACGGTGAGATCAACCTTGCCGGCCCTGATCATACCAAAGCTCAATGCAGAATCAAAAAATGCAGAACCAGCTACAGTAGTAATGGTTTGCTTACCTGCATTGATCAGGTCAGGATCTTCCTGTCCTTCAAAAGGAAAAGGCCCCATTCCCAATAATCCATTCTCGCTTTGCAATACCACATCTATTCCGGGTGGAATATAATTGGCTACAAGGGTAGGTATGCCGATCCCCAGGTTCACATAATAACCATCTTTCAGTTCTCTTGCTATGCGTTGCGCTATCTGCTCTTTGGTAAGTGCCATGGTTGTTAAATTAAAAATTCAAAAGTAAAAATTCAAAAAATCGGCCTGTCATTACTATACAAAATCAGTTTTTAAAAAAAATTACTTTTTACTTTTTACTTTTTACTTTTTACTTTTTACTTTTTACTTTTTACTTTTTACTT
>CAMLGP010000399.1 GCA_946479535.1 uncultured Bacteroidota bacterium | reverse complement strand
CTGCTGCTTCACAAACGGCCTACAATTATTTCAAAGGCCGGTTACCATTAAGCTGGACAACGCAGAATAAGTATATGCAGGGAATGATGGCACTTGCATTACATAGAAGTGGAGATACAAAAACTCCATCAGCCATCCTTGCCTCTCTTAAAGAGAACGCCATTGTCAATGAAGAGCTGGGCATGTACTGGAAGGATAATCGCCGTGGCTGGTGGTGGTATGAATCACCAATAGAACGGCAGGCATTAATAATTGAAGCTTTCCAGGAAATTAAAAAGGATACTAAAACGGTGGATGACCTGCGTACCTGGCTTTTAAAGAATAAACAAACCAATAGCTGGGAATCAACAAAGGCAACCGCAGAAGCCTGTTATGCTTTGTTGTTACAGGGCACGCAATGGCTGACCAATGAGCCAACCGTAAAGATCCAATTGGGAAGTACTACCGTGCAATCAATAGATAATCCTCAGGAAGCTGGAACAGGCTATTTCAAAAAAGTAATAGAACCTTCATCCATTACTCCTGCAATGGGCAATATCTCTGTAACAGTAAGCAGCACACAACCAAATATTTCAGCAAGCTGGGGAGGTGTATACTGGCAATATTTTGAAGACCTGGATAAGATTTCCAGTTCCGCTACTCCGCTCAGTCTTGCCAAGAAGCTATTTGTTGAAACAAATAGTGATCGAGGGCCTGTGCTGACACCGGTGAACAATGGCGACAAACTAAAGATCGGAGACAGGATCAAAGTGCGTATTGAACTCAGGGTTGACAGGGATATGGAATATGTGCACATGAAGGATATGCGGGCAAGCTGTATGGAGCCGGTTAATGTACTGAGCAATTATAAATACCAGGGTGGCCTGGGATACTATGAGAGCACCAGGGATGCCAGCACCAATTTCTTTTTCGGTAACCTGCGCAAAGGAACCTACGTATTCGAATACCCCTTATTTGTAACCCATGCAGGTAATTTCAGCAATGGCATTACCACCATTCAAAGTATGTACGCTCCAGAATTCACTTCACATTCTGAAGGCGTTCGCGTGAATGTAGAATAGGCTAAAGCAGAGAGCCGCCTCATAGTGTTGGGGCGTCTCTCTGCTTAATTTCAATAAAATACTATCTTCATGGCGCCTCCATGAAGCTGCTTATCGCTATAATTATTGCCACAATTATCTCAGGCCCCATCCTTACATCCTGTAAGGTAACAGAGAAAACAATTCCTGGAGTTTATCAAAGTTCCGGTTTGTTGAAGGTGCAACTCAAATTAAAAATGGATAACACTTTTGAATGGGGAGGGTTAAATGGCAACCAACTTAATGCAGGGCCTGGTAAGGCCCTAAATGATCTCACAACAGGAATTTGGAATTTGAAAGAAAAAAAATTACGCCTGATCCTTGCAAAAGGATGCCTTATCGATGACTCGATTACCAGATTTACCAATATTTCCTGTTTTAATTTTTGGGACAAAGATGGAGCGCCTGTTTCGATAAGGTATATTTTGATACCCTCTTCCAGATTGAAGCCCCATTTTGGAAACAGCCTGTACTTTTTTTCCCAGGATTTTAAACCTGCTGATACGCTTGCCTTTTACTTTGACGGCTACCCACCTTTCTACTTCCCCGGAAGCATTCCCGCTACTATAGGCAATAATATGCACAAGATTACATTGCAGCTACCTGACCCCAACGTTACAACTGAAATTAGATTGAAGGTGAGAAAAAACAGGTTGTTCGTTATTCCGAAATTTACCTCAACAGGAGACGCGAAGCAGGTAAAATTTCACCGGGTTGATTAGTGTTTAATTAACCATTGGTTTGGGACGCCCAACCATGTTACAGTTACCTTAATTTTGAGCAATGAACATTGACGTTTTGATCATAGGCCAGGGAATCTGTGGCACTTTCCTCTCATGGTATTTACAAAAAGAGAATAAATCCTATCTCGTTATTGACAACAATAACAGCAATGCTTCCTCCCGTATCGCAGCCGGCATAATTAACCCGGTTACAGGCAGAAGGCTGGTAACTGTCTGGATGGCTGATGAAGTCATACCCAATGCATGGAAGGCTTATAATGAGTTAGGAAATGAACTGGATATCACCGCCATCTACCAACGGAATATTATCGACTTCTTCCCTAATCCCTTCATGAGAGAAGGATTCTTAGACAAGATAAATACAGGTGATCAATACGTTCACCCTTACCCCGAACAGAATCACTTCAATCAGCTAATGAACTATGAATTTGGGTGTGGTGAGATCAGGCCGGTATATACCGTAAACCTTGAAAAAGTATTGCCAGCCTGGCGCAAACATCTTGTTGAAAAGAACCTGGTTAGAGAAGAAAATTTTGAACTGGATGCATTACAGGTATTTCCTGATCATATCCAATACAATGGCATTACAGCTCAGAAGATCATTTTTTGTGATGGAGTAACCAGTTTTGATAGCCCTTACTTTAAGGCCCTGCCCTTTGCACCCAATAAAGGGGAAGCCCTGGTAGCTGAAATACCCGGACTTCCAGACCATAATATCTATAAGAAATCGATGATGATGGTTCCTATGGCAGAAAAAGATATGTTCTGGATCGGCGCAAGTTATATCTGGGATTTTGAGGATGATGGTCCAACAGCAGAATTCAGGGAAAAGACCACACAGGTGCTGAAAGAATGGCTAAAAATACCTTTTACAATACAGGAACACCGTTCAGGATTGAGGCCAGCCACGCTGGAAAGAAGGCCTTTTGTGGGGTTTCATCCATCACATCCATCAGTAGGGATCCTGAATGGAATGGGCACAAAGGGATTCTCGCTCGCTCCTTATTTTGCGAGCCAACTCGTGAATCATCTATGCTACGGGGAAAAGATTGTACCTGAAGCGGATGTTAACCGCTTCAGGAAAATATTGATGCGTTAACCGATTGCAACGGCCAAAGCGCGCTTTCGTTTATATTCCTTGATTAAACGACGGGTCTGGTAGATTAAAAACAGCGTTAACATGGTTCGGATTTTAAGATTTTATTTTTGGTACCTGGGTCCTGGTTTAATACACGGCACATAGCATCAAACAGATCAGGCATATTCTGCATCAATCCTTTCGGGTTCTCAAAGAACGCTTCAGCACTTACCGCCCAGAATTCATGGAGGTTACTGAAAGCGTAACTTCTCAGATAGCTTCTGCGGTTGGTGATCACATCCGCCAAAATGGGACCGGTACTGTTAGAGAACTTCTCATAATTCAACCTGAAATGAGCATCGATACCGTATTGGGCAAAAAAGTTATTATACAATAATGCGTGGGCCATTTCATGCACCGCCACATTGATATTGTCATTTTGATTGGAATACCCCTGAAGAAAATGCTTAAAGGATAAATAAATGCCATCCGGCGCCACGTGACCTATATATAGCTCTTCATCATTATCCATGTGGTAAGCATCAGCCAGAACATAGATATCCTTGAAATGGGTAAGTAAATAGTTCTTTAAACCAAAAGTAACCTGTATGGCAGAAGCGCTGACCAGGATAGCAGTATCCTCATTGTTCTCAAGGCCGATGAAATGGAATTTCTTCTGCTGGCGGAACTGGTAAGTGCGGCTGGCAAAGCGCCATTTCATCTCAGGAGAAAGATCATTAAAATAGGAGAAAACGCTGCCGATGATAAAGGAATAGTTGTTGAAAATAGTCTCGTCAATCTCTACTTCAACAGGGATAGGAGCCGGCTTTGGAACGCCAGGTGAAAATAGTCCGTTTAATTTTCGAAGGAGAGATTGCATAGAGTACGAGTTCGGTTTATAAATATACTACCGGCCACGTGATTCCGCAAGCTTTAAAAGTTTTTTACCGTGGTAGTTTTACGATTGCAAACCCAAACTTATTAAGAACCAATTGACTAATCTAAAGACTATTTTTATTTATTTTTTGCTGCTTATTTTTCCTTTTATTTCTTGAAATAATTACAGGTGGATAAGTCATTAGTTAATAGCCATTAGCTATTAGCTGCTGGCTGCATTCA
>CAMLGP010000398.1 GCA_946479535.1 uncultured Bacteroidota bacterium | reverse complement strand
GCTTTGACCGCTACTGGTTACCTGCTTTACGACTCTGTATCATCATCACGCCGCCAAACTTTTGCACAGGAAGAAGAAACTACCACAACTGAACCTGTTAATGAAACAAATTCTGCTGCTAAAAAGAATGCGGAAAAAACTCAATCTTTAAACCAGGAACATACAGATAATAATACCAGGACTATTACACGGTCTATTGACAATCCTGTTTCAAAAAAGGAACTCACCGGAACCAAAGCTTCCACAGAAAAGATTACCAGCGGATCCATCAATACTACAGTATCTGCTAAAAAGAATAATACTGCTCCGGCAACAATCAGTTCAAATTTGAACCGCAACAAAAAGGACTTTATGAAACAGCCCGCTACTGTGAAAAGTGACGGGAACAATAAGAATGGCCGTCCTTTAAAACTTCAAAAGAATCCGCTTCCTGCTAATGATATAGTTGTGGAAGATAAAAACATACCCGCCACTACTGGCAATATGGATAACAACGCGAAGACTATAACACCCACAACACAACAGACTTTACCAGCAACCTATCCCGCTACTGCTCAAAACGATAAGGTGACAACCCAACAGCCTGCTGTTCCAACTGCTGACAATAAAGAGACCAAATCAGAGCCAGTTGTTACCAATAATAAACAGGCAAAAAAAGAACATTCTCCAAAATCATTTACCAGCAGACTTAGTCTTACTGCATCTGCAGGACCTGACTATAGTTCCATTAAATTTAAATATTCAGGAGAGGTTAGACTGAATTATGGTATAGGCGTGAGTTATGCCATCAATGAAAGGTTCAGTCTGAGGACAGGTTTGTATGCTGGCAGCAAGGTTTATTCAGCTGACAGCAATAGTTATAAAACCAGGTACGCGGGAGGCGGATATAATTATAAACTGTATGCAATCGATGCAGACTGTTATGTAATAGAGGTCCCGGTTAACCTGGTGTACAATTTCAAAACCGCTAAAGATCATAACTGGTTTGGCTCTGCCGGACTCTCCAGTTATTTCATGAAGAAAGAAGATTACCTATATACATATATGGCTCCTAATGGCCAGAAATATACCCATCTCTGGCAGTACAGGAATGAGAACAAACATCCTTTCTCTGTGGTGAGTCTTTCTGCAGGATACCAGCGAAAATTCAATGATCGCTTCTCTCTATCAGCAGAACCTTATGTCAAATTACCACTTGGTGGCGTAGGAGATGGAAAAGTGATGCTGAATGGTGCAGGCGTTCTCTTTACCGCCGCATGGAAACCATTTGGGAAGAAATAATTAATGTAAAACAGCCTGTCCTTACCGGACAATTTCTCCTGCAGATAGCATATTTCAACTGTCCTTTACTTCTGTAAGAATAGTTCCTGTTCAGGATGCAGATAGTGATATATCTTTTCACAAAAAGGAGACCTTTCATCAAAAACAAAGGGCTCCTTTTTGAAAAAAAAGGAACCCTTATTACCAACTGTGCTGCTTAAAGCTAGTTTCTATATCTTTTTTTTGTGTTTGAAATTAAAGTCTCTGGCAATGGCGAATCCCCATCTGAATTGTCCTTTGGTCCAGGTTCGTGTGGTCCGGGGAATAAATCTGTTCTCAAGAATATCGGTTGCATTGGTGAAATTAAAGGTGAACACATGACCTTCTGTCAAGATCTCAAATCCAACGCCTAAATCATCATAGAACCTGATTCCGCGGGTCTTGAATGAATCCACAGTTGCACCATCTTTGAATGGATGGAAATAATCCACTAACAGGCTGTACCGGCCACCCAAATGAAATCTTGCTGCTCCTCCCAATGCAAATACTTCTTTCTGATCATAGGGCAGTGCGTGCCCACGGGTAACCAGTGATGGTAATACTTCAAGGGTAACTGGTCCCATTTTCTTTGCAATCATTACCTGATAAAGATTACTCAATCGCTCTGAAAACCCATTTACAAAGCTTTCATTCGCAGGATTGACGCTGGCTTTCATAGTGGCAACGGCGGCGTTTGCATAAACTGCCAATGAAATAGGATGGCTGGGATCATTTTCCATTTGCTGTAACACCAGCCACTTCAATCCCAATTCATATATTTTCTGAACCTGCTGCTCACCTTTATACCGGGCTAATGAAATATTCAGGCGTTTACTCAATCCATATTGAAACCCAATCCGGATATCCTGGGCATCATCAAGTCCAAAAAAGTTCTTGATCCCGCCAAAATCACCCCCTATATCATTGAAATTATGGCTTACCTTAAATTGGAGTACTCCTTTGGGGATCATGTAAACTGTGTTTGCATTGATCAATCGGGGGGCATAAAACAAATGGGCCGGAGATTTTTCATTTGTTGACATTTCCGAACTTTCTGCAGGTCTGGGAGGTAAAATGCTTGTTGTATCCTGGCACAATCCTTCCAACGCCAGGCAGCATCCTGCCAGCGCTAATATTCTTTTCATGTAAAGAGAGATTTAGCAGTATTAATCGGTGAAAGGAGATAGCGAGTTGCCTGCTTTTTTGGAATAAGCCCCTGGTCAGGAACCCAATTTTTTCCATGCATCCACAATTTCTTCAGCATGGGTCTTGTTCCTGGGGCGAAGGAATATTTTGCGGATTACGCCATGCTCGTCAATCAGAAAAGTAGTGCGGTGGACGCCCATGTAATGATGACCAAATAGCTGCTTTTCACCCCAAACCCCGTATTGTTCCAGTATCTCATGGTTAGTATCAGCAATCAGGGTGAAGGGCAATTTGAATTTCTTTTCGAACTTCTTATGCTTTTTGACTTCATCCGGACTGATTCCAACTACTGCAAATCCTTTTTTCTTCAGCAGTCCATAGTTATCTCTTAGATTACAGGCCTGAATGGTGCAGGTAGGAGTATCATCTTCCGGATAGAAATAGAGCACCAGTTTCTTTCCTCTGAAGTCTTCAAGGGAAACTACTTTGCCATCCTGATCAACACCTTTAAATGCTGGAGCAGGAACACCTTCTATTAGTTCTGTAGGCATTTGATTATTACTTTTTTCGCACCGGGGCCTTCTTTACCGTTTTCTTTTTGGTGCTTGTTTTCCGGACAGGCTTCTTCTTCGGCGGAGTGTAAGGATATTTTTTGAACCACCAGGTACGTGTGGTAATGTTGCCTGCAACATCTTCCACGTTCACTTTCAATTCATGTACACCGTAAGGACATCTTTCATCAAATTTATAGATCCAGGAACGTCCTTTATCATTGGTAAAACGCAACCACTGGCCATCCAGTTCTGCCCTGAAGCTCTTTATTCCGAAATTATCTGAAGGAGTGAATACGATCCTGCTGGCGGCACTCAGGTTCACTGTATCCGCACTACCTAAATTATTAATAGAAGGTGGAATGATATCTGCATAAGCCTGGAAATATCCAAAATCACCAAATTCTGCGGCCAGCCATCCATCGGCCTCCTGTTTTGCCAAACGCACATTGGCACTTCCGCGATAAGTTCTTTTTATTACGAGTTTGTCCCTCCAGTTGTCAGCAATCTCTTTATCCGGTTTAATACGGACGGTGAAACTACCCTGTACGGGTATGGATGCTTCATTCAATTGGTGAATGGCAGATACTGAATAAGATTCAAAGGATGCGTTCCTGTAGTAAAAGGGTCTCACTGAATCATAGAGAGCGGCTGCAGGCAAGCTGGCTTCAAAATCAGGTCGCTTTAATTCATTTGGCTGGCCGGGTATAAATAATGGGAATTTTGAAGCCTTTTCTGACCCGGAAGTTGTCATTGCATCATCATGCCTTATCTGGAATTCTAGCGTAGAAACATTCTTATATGAATCACTTATCTCCACCCGGATGGTATGCGTTTCTGCATCATTCAATTCAATTACTCCATCTCCGTTGACTTTATGATAAACACCTCCTCTGTCTCCCGGCAATTGAGAAAGATGCTGCATGAATACACCACCATCTTCATGATAGGTATAATCAATCTGGGAATTCATGTATCGAGTTTCATCATAGCTGATACTATCGATTGCAAATTCAACCTGCAGCTGATTATCCAGGTAAAGTTTTGCTGAA
>CAMLGP010000397.1 GCA_946479535.1 uncultured Bacteroidota bacterium | reverse complement strand
TGGCCTCAGTTGAATCCACTACGGGTTCACCATGCTGCAGGGCTTCCAGAGGTGGATATGTTGTAAATCCATCCGGGACTGCTTTCCCCGGTACCATCAGCTTAAACAAACTGTTTTCCCAGGCGGTAGTATAGTTAAACTTTGTAAGAAATTCCTGCATCACAGCCTCATGCTTGAGCGTCTTGGCATCTACTTCTGGTTTATAAAAGATGGGATCACTGGGCCAGGGATCAGGCCAATCACCATGATCATTAGGTGTCGTTTTTATTTTCTGCATGATCACTACAGGCAAAGTTTTGGTCCGCTCAACAGCACTATCTAACTGGATCTTAAATGCAGCTGGCTGGTAATACCAGGGCATGGGATTACCTGAATAAGGCCTTGTATTGGTCATGAAATGAAACATCGGCAGGGAGTGAAACATGATCACATAATCACCCGGCTTTACATATTTAGCTGTATTCTCCAAAAGCTCATTGGTAGCATCTGCCTTTTCCTTAATGGTGAAAATTCCGCGTACGTATTTATTATTAATTGAGTAACGCATGTCCAGGCGGTTGGCTTCATCATGCAAAGGATATCTCCACTGATGGAAAACAGCACCCAGCACACAGAGTCCTATTATATAGAGCTTGATATTTCGCATTTGCGGTTTGGGTACAAACAGATCAGTCCTGAACTCTGTGTCATCCTTATACCCGATACGCAGGTTATTACTGAAGTTGGTCAGGTTCAGAATGAAATCTATGGCAATGGGCATTGCAATCCAGAAAATATGAACACCCGCCGTAAATATTCCGGCACTGCTACCTAATGCGTAGGTTAGTGAAACATAAGTGCCTGCCAGCATCAATGTTTTTACTTCTTTACTATTATGTGTGACAAGGATCAGGATAGCCGTTATCAGTGTGATCCCTACATAAAGCCTTATCAGTATCTCCAGCCCTTTTAAAACAACCAGGGCAGCGAGGACCAGACAGGCTATTTGACCAATAGTAGTTATCCATTTTGGAATGCGGAATGTATCCCGCGCAAATTGTGGTCCGATAGCAGCAAGTAATAAGAGTAAAAGAATATAGAAAGAGAAATAAAGCGCAGCATTATAAGATCCAAAGAATTGGGTAAGCAGCTTTACAAAGCCATATTCAGAATCTGCCGCATCGCTCTTTCCCATGGAGAAGGCAATCTGTAAGGCACCCTTGTATATTTCAAACTGTCCGATCATTTTCATGAACAGCAGTACGGCGCCAACCATGAATATGAAACCCGCACCAAATATGAGCGATTGCTTTATTATGGTCCATATTGATCTCTTATTCAGAAATCCATAAAATGCGATCACAATTACTAGTCCCAGGTTAAGAATACTGGGTATCCGTGCAAAGAAATCAAGTGCTACCAGTGCACCTGCCGGAAAGAACAATATCCATTTATTTCTCTTTAAACCATTAAATAACAGGCTAACCGCTCCCGTATACAATACAATGGATAAAAAGTTATAGTGAAATATTTTAGGGTTCCAGCAAACCGCGAGTGTTACTAATGCAAGGCCAATCTTGATATGCGTGCGATTACAATATGGTTTTAGCAGATTGTACACCATGATCATGGTAGACATGGTGCAGATGATGGCCAGAAAGCGTAGTCCCAATAATCCTGTTCCGGGAAATAGATAATACCAGGTGCCTCCTACAAGACCAGAAAGCCAGTACAGGAAATTATACTGCACAGATTGCGGATCATGATAGAACTGCTGATAAAAAGTGGCGGAGAAACCTTCATCTAAAAAGTCTATTCCCTGCAGTGTGAAAAAGAACTGGTACAGGAATAGTAAAAAGAAGAACAGGGGTGTGCTGATCTTCTCAAGAGAAAGGGCGGTTAGTTTCGTTTTCATAAACAGAATGAATAGCGAGTTTTATTCAATTATTTGATAGGTAATTTCTGGACCTGGAATTCTGATAGTGTATATTATATAATACACCTTAAAATGCTGGTTTATCTTATGGAATCAGAGGAATCAGTCCGCCCAATGCGGGATAAATGCAGTAGCCTTTTTAGCCTAAAGAACGCATTACAAGGCTCTAAAATCATCCCTTTTTTTGCCCTCAAACAATAGTCTAAAACAGCTGCGCAGAGGATAAAAATAACTTCAAAAAAAGGGTCAAAAATCATAGATTTTTGGGGCTCAAAACCTGCTACAATGATACTGATTTTGAGCGTATTATCATAATTTCTACAATGTTTTTCAAAAAGATAGGAATAATTTGGAATTTTTTATATTTTTGAGCCCGTAATCCAGTATTCTAACTGTCAATTGATCAATAGTTTGGATTTCTGACCCCCTGTCAGGTTCTATTCTCTTCTGACGAAAGCCATTTTAATTCGCAAGTACCCATGTTCCTATCGTCTTTCCGCATTATCATTTCTGAGATGTAGTAATTGCCAGCCAATAGTTTATCTGCTAACCGGCAATATATACTCGTAAATTCCTCATCCGTGAAGACGCATATATAATCGTGTAATCATTGACTGCTTAATTATAAAACAAGATGACTAACATTAACATCGGCGTAATCGGATACGGATATTGGGGACCCAATATCGTTCGTAACTTCTTTACTGCTGCTAACTGCTCTGTCAAGATGGTGGCAGACGGCCGTACCGACAGGCTGGCTCAACTGGCCAAAGCTTTCCCTTCTGTAAAAGGTGTTTCTGATGCAGAAGAAGTAATCAAATCAAAAGAAATTGATGCAGTAGTAATTGCTACTCCTGTATTCACCCACTACCCACTCGCAAAAAAAGCCCTGGAAAATGGCAAGCATGTGCTGATTGAAAAGCCCATGACCTCTTCAGTGGCCGAAGCAGAAGAGCTAATCAATCTCGCTTCTCAAAAGAATCTGCTTTTGATGGTTGATCATACCTTCTTATATACTGGCGCCATCCAGAAAATGAAGGAAATCATCGACAACCAGGTAATTGGTACTCCCCGCTACTTTGATTCTGCACGTATCAACCTCGGTTTGTTCCAGCCAGATGTAAACGTACTCTGGGACCTTGCTCCGCATGATATTTCCATTCTCATCTATCTAATTAAAAAGGCACCCTTCAGTATCAACGCTACCGGTGTTTCCCACACTCGCAATAATATCGAGAACATCGCCTATATGACGGTGAACTATGATGCTGAATTCATCGCCCACTTCAACTGTTCCTGGACCTCTCCGGTGAAAGTGCGCCAGACACTGATTGGTGGCGATAAGAAAATGATTGTATACAATGACCTTGAACCTTCTGAAAAAGTAAAGATCTACGATACCGGCTTCAACCATAAAACGGACGAAGACAGGAAGATGGTCATGGTGGACTACCGTACTGGTGATATATACATTCCCAAACTTTCCCTTCAGGAAGCGTTAAGCGGTGTAGCCAATGATTTCATACAATCTATTATATCACAAATGGAACCCCTTGCAAATGCCTACCTTGGTATGAAAGTAGTCCAGATACTGGAAGCTTCTCAGGAGTCCATTAAGAACAATGGTAAGGAAGTTAAAATAAGATAAGCATGCAAACAGTCACCATTAATAACGATAAACAGAGCCTCAATAACGTAACCATGGGTGAAGGTGTGCGCATCTTCAACTTTGTGAATGCGTATGGCTGCACCATCGATGACGGCAGCAAGGTGGGTGCTTTTGTAGAGATCCAGAAAGGCGCTTCCATTGGCAAGAATTGCAAGATTTCCAGTCATACCTTTATCTGCGAAGGCGTGCATATTGAAGATAATTGCTTCATCGGTCACGGTGTAATGTTCACCAATGATCTGTTTCCCCGTGCCACCAATGAAGATGGTTCAGCGCAAACGGATACAGACTGGAAAGTGATAGAAACACATGTAAGGAAAGGCGCATCCATTGGCAGCAATGCTACCATTCTCTGCGGCATCACCATTGGTGAAGGCGCATTGATTGGCGCAGGCGCAGTGGTAACAAAGAATGTTCCGCCCAGGACCGTAGTAGCTGGAAATCCTGCGAAAGTGATCAAAACAATTTAAC
>CAMLGP010000396.1 GCA_946479535.1 uncultured Bacteroidota bacterium | reverse complement strand
TGATTGGTGACCTGCTTAGTCTTGAGATCAATGCTCATTACCTCCGAGAGATCATTGGGTTCATAACATACAAAAGTGAGTTTGCTATCACTGTCAAAGAAATCCTGCGCTTCAAGTGTACAACTTCTGTCTTTGCTTTCGTAGACAGTTTGGTAGTTGGTTAATTTGGGAGCACTGCCTGAAAGATCAATATCTGCCATTATTATCCGAGAGGCGCCCTGGGGTAATTCTGGAATCTGTCCGTGTGTTTGAGAAAAGGCAATCTTCATATTCTTTTTGGAAATAGCAGCGCCTTCACTCATCTTCTGATTTAGCTTAATGGGTTTGGAGCCACGTTCCTTACTGAGGAACCAGAGTTCATTATCACGGGAGCGACTGATATTGATATTCTCAAAATGATCTGGGCCGATCAAAATATAATCACCTGTTGGCAAATGCATCACTCTTAAAAAGGCAGCACCAGGTATATTACAGGTGAGGCAACGAATCTGCTTTGTTGCAATATCAACTACAAATGCATCGCCGAAACTTTTTGCCATGAAGGCTACCTGTTTATTATCAGGAGAGAAATCAGCACGCTCACCGAACCGAGTCAGGATTTCAATGTTGGGAGGCAGATGGTCAAGAGGATTTCCTGGTTTACGTTCTTCAATGAATTGAAGAGCGAGGAGGAGCGCAAAAGCAAACCGTTTCATGGCGTGGGGTTTTGGTGATAGTTGTAGATCTGACGCTTAAGATACCAATTTCCTGCTTTCAAACCAGTATTTCCCCTTATTAGATAGTCAAAAGCTTGCCGGTAAAAATCTCGCCAAAAACGTTTTTTTCACCGGGAAAGCTCAAAAGTCATTTTCTACATCGGAAATAAAGTAAATTCAGTTTATAAAACTTTATCCAATGCGCATATTTTCACGGGAATATTTGAGAGAAGTTTATTACTACGGCTTATATGTATTAAGTCATCCATTAGCTTTTACGATAGTATTTCTTTTCCCATATTATAAATTTAATGATTTCAGGCGACTAATGGTAGTCCATATTGTGTATGGATTGAAAGATTATAAGCTTTATGCCCTTTTAGGAACCTTTGGCTTAATGATCGTGATCATTTCCTATTTTTTATTTGATAGAATGGTTTCCAAAGAAGAATCTATCCTTAATTTAACAGGAGCTATCTGCATTGTTGTTGCTTATAAGATCGTTAAGATGGATGATAATAGTAATTATATGACTCGTGAAATTTACAATGGCATTATTGCTTCTGCATTTGCGATCTGTTCCGCCTTATTTATACTCTATAATTTAATCCCCTGGATGAAGTGGAATGTTAAACAGTTTGTAGAGGATATTTGGGCAGAAAAAGATGAAGAACGTAATAGATTAAATTGATAGGTCCCCGCCATGGCGGGGACCTATCAATTTAATCTATACTTTTATAGAAGGATCAAATCGCCATACAAAGAAGTAATATCCGATAATCAGAATTTAAGGTCTATCCATTCATCTCACTCAACTCCAACCACCGAAATTCTTTCTCATCAAGTTCCCTGGTAATCTGTCCAATCCTACTGGATAATTGCTGAAGCTCTTCATACGGAGTAGAACTATTGTTTAGTTTCTCCGTAATTTTTTCCTTCTCTTTTGTAAGTGCAGCAATCTCTTTTTCCAGTGTATCAAACTCCCTTTTCTCCTTAAAGGATAATCGTTGTTTGGCAGGGGAAGGAGCAGGTTGATTAGTAGACGCAGCCGTTTTGACCTCCGAGATTATAGAACCTAATTTTTCTTCAGGCGCATTCTTCTGTGATAGCCTATATTGTGTATAGTTACCGGGATAATCGCGGACCACACCATCCCCTTCAAATACAAATAAATGATCTACCAGGCGGTCCATAAAATAACGGTCGTGAGAAACGATCAATAAACACCCGGGAAACTCACTTAAGAAATTCTCCAGAACACTTAGCGTAGGAAGATCAAGATCATTGGTAGGCTCATCCAGTATTAAGAAATTGGGATTGCGAAATAAGATAGATAAAAGATGCAGTCTGCGTTTTTCACCACCGCTTAATTTACTGATATAAGTATATTGTTTGTCAGGATCAAAAAGAAACAATTGCAGGAACTGGGCAGCACTCATACTTCCGCCAGAAGCCAGTGGAAAATGCTCGGCAATATTCTTCACAAATTCAATCACCCGCATATCCTCCTTGATGACCAGTCCCTTTTGGGAATAATAGCCAAACACTACCGTATCACCGATATTGATCTTGCCACTATCAGGTGGAATTACCTGTTGTATAATATCAATAAAGGTTGATTTGCCAGCTCCGTTCTTTCCAACAACACCAACCCGTTCCCCTTTGCTGAAAGTATAATCAAAGCCTTTCAATATTACTTTATCATCAAAACTCTTATAAACCTTTTTCATCTCTACCACCTTCCCTCCCAGCCGGTTCATCTTCATTTGTAACTCTACCTGCTGGTCTTCTATCTTTTGTTTTGCTTTCTTTTCTACTTCATAAAAATTATCCTGCCGGCTCTTTGATTTGGTTGTTCTTGCCTTTGGCTGCTTCCGCATCCATTCCAGCTCACGGCGGTAGGTATTTCTGGCCTTATCTATACTGGAAAGATCATTCTCTATGCGGGCGGTTTTTTTCTCAAGGTAATTTTGATAATCGCCCTTATACACATAAATCATGCTGTTATCCATTTCCCATATTTCATCGCAAACAGCGTCAAGAAAATACCGGTCGTGGGTAACCAGCAGCAAGGTTACATTTTCCTTATCCAGGAAATGCTCCAGCCACTCCACCATTTCCACATCCAGGTGATTGGTAGGCTCATCCATGATCAGCAATACATGCTTGTGTTCAAATCCGATATCGATCAGCGTTCTTGCCAACGCTACTCTTTTTCGTTGTCCTCCACTGAGCGTTTTGACAGGCTGATTCAACTGATGAATATTCAGCTTACCGAATATCTGCTTTACCCGCGCATCAAAATCCCAGGCACCCAACTCATCCATTTTTACAAGAGCCTGCGTGAACTTATCCGGATTGCTATCTGGATCTTCACTCAATACTTCAAATTCCTTAATGGCAGTGATGATGGGGTGATTATGAAAGAAAATATTATCGAGAACTGAACGGTCTTCCTGGAATTTGGGCTCCTGTTCAAACAATACCACATCCACCTCCTTATTGATCCAAAGCTTTCCTTCATCCGCAATTTCTTTCCCGGATAAGATATTCAGCAGGGTGGATTTCCCTGATCCGTTTTTGGCAACCAGTGCAATTTTATCACCTTCTTCTATATGAAATGATATATTCTCGAACAGGGGCTGAATACCGTAACTCTTAGCCAGGTTCTCTACAGAAACATAATGCATGGCGCAAAAGTAATCAGATGTAATGTATTAGTAGCCAATTAATGGCAAACTATCTGTGAATTATGGCACGCTTTTTTACCCTGTTATATAAATCGATGTTATGAGTACCAGTCTTGTAGAATTTATCCAGAAAAAAATGGGGTTCCCGCCACTCCAGAAAGTTGATCCTGTTGATCATGAAGTTAAGCATGCAGGTGACCGTACCATGCGTGAAAAGCTTGCTCAGGCTGCAATTCCAGCAGTTCTGGCCTCCCTTTACAAGTTCACAAAATCGGAACAGGGAAGGGAAAAAATACTTTCCAATAAGGCAGAGGAAAACTGGTTGTACACCATTTTGGAAGACAAGGAATTGCTGGCTGTGGATAAAGTTGCCCACTATGCCGGAATCTCAAAAGATATTGCGGAAGAAAATATGCTGATGATTGCACTGGAAGCTGTCCACGCTTTACGGGAATCCATTGCCCATCACCCAACCCATGAAGCTATTACCCGTTATGTGGGCGAACAGCGTCATTCCATCCTGGTTTACCTGCCCGCATCCATGCAATTGGGCAGCCTGCTGGATGATGATTCACTTGACGACAGGACCAACAAAATGGAAGGTCCTATTTCAAACTTTATGCACTCGATAGAAAATAAGTTTTCCGGGAATGATGATACTAACCGCTATCC
>CAMLGP010000395.1 GCA_946479535.1 uncultured Bacteroidota bacterium | reverse complement strand
TTCGCGCGTACAGCCATGGAGGTGAACGATCACTGTCCGGATGGTACCAACATCTGCCGGTATCCAGGCATAGCAGGTTGCATCATCTACCATTGAATCACTTTTTGCTACGGTAAATTCATAGATCGTGCCATCAGCATAAGAGGAGGGTGGCGTATTGAATGATACAAGCCCGATTGAAAAAACCATTGCTATTGTAATCACACAATACTTTAGGCAAGCGCTTCCTGTCATCTTTTTTAATTTAGGGAGAAAAATTTTTACTGTTTCGTGTTTTTAACAATGAAAGCTACAATGGGCGCGGGGTCTCTTGGTACGCGTGGAAAATGTCCTTCGCCGGCAATGGTAATAACCGTCATGCTTCCGCCCAATGCCTTGTATTTTTTTTCGGCAACACGCGTATCTGTTGCCAGCCAGGGATCTTTTGCGCCACTAACATGCAATGTTGGGATATATGCTTTTGCCAGCGGAGCAAGTGTATCAATGGGCTGTGTCTTTTCCATCAGGCTACGCATCGCCACATTATCCACGTAAATAGCCGATACCTTATCTGGATTATAAATTGCCCATTCATACGCCTCACCACCATAGGCACCGGTACCCATCATCACCGGCTTTTTTGAGAAACCTTTGCCCACCAGCATCGTATAATAATCATCCCATTGTTTACGCACTTCACCTGATTGGGCAGTGATTGGCGGGATCACGATATAATAACCTTTTGCAAGTAATGCCTGCTCAACAGTGGCGTTACGCTCAATGGTGCGATCAGCGCGGAACACCCAGGGATTGCCCGGTGCAGGTTTATTGGGAGCAATGATGGTTAATCCTTTAATACCGTAACGACTTTGCCCTTTCACCATATACACATCATATACCGTAGTAAATGAAGGGCCACGTACCGTTGCCCATGTATTTTCAATTTTAAGATACTGGTATTGGTTATCGGTACTATAATAATAGTTTTTTGAAAATTTGGATGTATCCGCAAAAGCCGGATTGCTTGCTGTTGGCACAATATTCTTCTCTACCCAGTCAGCAATGAAAGTGGCATCTTTAATACTGTGCGGATGGTGAGCGGTTCCTTCTTTGATCATCATGGTCATACGGCCACCGAGGCGCAGGTAAGCATCTTCAATTGGTAAAGTGTTAGTCGGTAATAAAAAGTCCATGGTACCCACCAGGCTCAATACCGGGATATCATATTTAACCAGCAGATCCAGTTTGGCAAAGCTTTCCGGACGTATCGCCGGATTATCAGCATATAAGCAGGATACTTTATCAGGGTGTGTGGTTGCCCAGGCATACTCATTAATTCCACCACGGCTCATGCCGCTGAATGCAGGTTTTTTTGTGAGGCCGTGCCGGGTAACAAAATCATACCATGCCTCCCATTCTTTGCCGGGATCAATGTTACAATATATAACGTGAAAGCCCCGCCTCAATAACTCAACTTCGGATTGTGATTCATGGTCCCAGTAAAATCCCCGCCAGGTGCTGGGATTACCAGCAGCAGCTTTCTTTGGGACAATAACAATGCAACGCACTTTGCCATTTGGTGTGTTTTTGTCGTTCATGCCCGTGCCTTCTTCGGGCAGTGCTTTAAATGGAGTGATTGCCAGCGTTTCCGTGTCCATAAAATAATCAAAGCGATCAAAACCGTGCCAACTGGTTTTTTCACCCTCAAAGGGAGTAAGCGTTTGGGCGTAAGTCTTAGGTGTGGAGATCAATACTAAGCAGATGACGGCAAGCAATACTGGCCTGAAGCAGCTATTCATTTTTTGATTTGTAGTGTAAATTCCACCGAAAGTAGATAGCTACTCCGGGGTATTTTGCAAATAAATTCGCCAATACTGATACTATATTTGCCTAAATGCGGTAATAAGTAGTTTTTACTTCTTACCCGGTTCAATCTTTATGCAATCAACCGGGGCTCACTTAAAAAAAATGCCTATTTTAAACTACAAACTATAAAATGAAAAGAATAAGTTTTTTAATCACACTATTTATCGCGGCATTTGCCTCCGCACAACAACCTGCACCGGTTAAAGTGAGAGATGGTTTGTTGCAGGGCACCTTTGATGATGGATTAACTATTTATAAAGGAATTCCTTTTGCCGCACCGCCTGTTGGAGACTTGCGTTGGAAAGCTCCTGAACCTGCTGCCAAATGGCAGGGCATCAGACAGGCTGATAAGTTTGGGCCTTCCCCTGTACAAGGTGGTAACCCTCCTGCCGGTAAATCTGAAGATTGTCTATATCTCAATGTATGGACCCCTGCAAAATCTGCTAAGGACAAAATTCCTGTTCTTGTCTGGATCTATGGTGGAGGATTCGCCGCTGGATCTGCCGGTGAACCTGGATATAGCGGAGAAAAGCTGGCTAAGAAGGGTGTGGTGCTGGTGAGTATTGCCTATCGCGTAGGAGTATTAGGTTTTTTAGCACACCCTGAATTGAGTGCGGAAAATCCTGCTCATGCATCCGGCAATTATGGATTGCTTGATATGATCGCGGGCCTTAAATGGATACAAAAAAACATTGCTGCATTTGGTGGTGATGCCAACAAGGTAACCATCTTTGGTGAATCGGCTGGCGGCATTGCCGTTAGTATGTTATGTGCTTCTCCTTTGGCAAAAGGCTTATTTCATGGAGCTATTTCTGAAAGCGGCGGTTCATTCGGTCCACCGCGATTAACCACTTTCCCCGGTGAAAATTTAAAGCTTCTTCCGGATGCGGAAGCTGCAGGTATGGCATATGCTAAATCTGCCGGAGCTTCTTCCCTGGCAGACTTACGCAAGATTGAAGCAGATAAACTTCCCGGCGGACGCGGCTGGCCAATTATTGATGGCTGGGTGATCCCTGATGACCAGTATAAACTTTATGAATCAAAAAAATATAATGATGTACCCATTCTGGTTGGCTATAATTCTGATGAAGGAGCCAGCTTTTCTCCTCCCAAAACACCGGAAGATTATATCAATGGAGTAAAGACCCGTTATGGCAAATTTGCGGATGATCTCATCAAAGCCTATCCGGTTGGTACCTCCAATGTTCCAAAAACCGCCAGAGATCTTGCCCGTGATGCCGCCTTTGGATGGCATACCTGGATCTGGGCACGCCTCCAGGCAAAAACAGGAAGATCAAAAGTGTTCTATTATTATTTTGATCAGCATCCTGATTTTCCTTCGGATTCACCGAAGTTTGGTTATGGTTCACCCCACGGCCAGGAAGTGGCTTATGTTTTTCAGCATCTCAATCCTAACAGTCAGAATGCTTCAAACACTGACCAGCAAATATCAGAAGCCATAGCAACCTATTGGACAAATTTTGCAAAGTATGGTCAGCCAAATGGTAACGGTGTTCCCAACTGGCCTGCCTTCAGTGATGCAAATCCGGTTGTCATGTATTTCAGTCAATCTGTTCACACTGGCCCGGTACCCAGTGCAGAATCGCTAAAGGTATTGGATGAATATTTCAAATGGAGAAGAACACCGGAAGGGACCGAATGGGCGAAATAATGAATGATTTAGCTGGATAGTTATAGCGTTATATCCATATTACCGTTTCAGCTGGCTATAGTAATCTGCATTAATGCCAGGACTTCATGATCCATTGAGATAAATGCCGAAAACATGAAACCGCCAGTAAGAATCGAAAAAAGATAGTGACCTTTATTGCGTATGAAAATATATTTATGGAAGTGCAGGGTATTTGTGATGTTATTCCTTTCCCTGATAAATTATCTGGAGGTTTCCAGTCAGGATCTTTATAGTAACAAAACGGATAAGGCATTCCCTTTTCCTGATTCTTCGGTAACGCTTAATCCATCGTGGATCAAATCCCGGGAAGATTTGAATACCGCATATTTAAAATCCCTCGATCCAGACAGGCTATTGCACAATTTCAGGGTGAACGCCGGCATCCCTTCAACAGCTAAACCTTTAGAAGGCTGGGAGGCGCCAAATATTGGCCTTCGCGGCCATTTTACCGGGCACTATTTGTCTGCTGTTTCCATGCTGGTTGAAAGGTATAGGGATAGTTTGCTGGCAAGCCGACTTAACTAGATGGTAGATGAAC
>CAMLGP010000394.1 GCA_946479535.1 uncultured Bacteroidota bacterium | reverse complement strand
ATAACGAATCATGATATCTTCCCGTATGGAGCCAATTAAATAATAGCGGCCATTCAATTCAAAAGCACAGGGGCATTCCACATCATCATACACACCGGGATACAACAGTGGCGGCATTAGCTCAACAATATCATTAGTTATTTTTACTATGCCAATACAACCCCTGCGTGATACCGGGCCCGTTATAGTTCTTGCAGCAACCAGCAGGAATACATCATCTTTGTATTCAAATCTGAAAGGATCCCGGAAACTTAACCAGGTACGCGGGTTAGTACTGGCTGTTTCATAAAAGAGGCCCTTTGGCTCAATCGGGAAAATGTATTTTCTGTTTTTTTTCCAATCTATTAAATTATCGGATTCAGCGAGTCCTACCCGTGAAATAACACCGCGATCTTTTCGCTGAAGGCCGGTATAATACATTTCAAATTTACCCTGCACTTCGCATACATGCATGGTCCAAAGCATATCGTCGTCCCACTCACCAGGGTGACCTACAAATAAAGCGTTATTTACCCGCCTCCAGGAAATACAGTCTTTTGAAACGGCATGTGCTATATAATCGTGATTTGGAATAATAAGGTGAAATAAATGGTAAACTCCTTTATGTATTATTATTGTAATATCTCCAATCTCCCAGTCACTAAAGCCAGAGCCAGAATACATATCCTAAGTTTAATTTACAGGTATCAATTCCGTGCCAATTGATAACCATTATTACTATTGATTGATCTAGTTTAGAACCATTTTAGAATTGTAATGAACTATTCCTTCCAAAACACCTTTTGATAAGGCATTTTTGGCAAAATAGATCAGTTTGTTATCCCTTAATTCTTCCAGTTCCGGGCTGTAATTGGCCACTACTATAGCCTTTGTTTTGCCCGTAAGCATGTCTTTATCGTTCCCGCCATTGCCGGCAGTGATGAAATTTTCCAGTGGTATTTTCCATTTATAACTCAGATAACGAACGGCGTGTCCTTTACTTGCCCTGATGGGCAGGATATCCAGGTATTTATTATCGGTAAGAAGTATCTGAGCTTTCAGTTTTCGATCATCAAGGAATTTATACAGGTTGGCCATATCATCTTCGCCAAAATTTTCATTTACATAATAACTTAATTTAAATGGCCATTGAGCTGCCTGTTCCTGCATACGAATACCAGGAAAACTCAGAAGTTCCTTTTGCAGTTCACTTCGTTTCCATTGAAAATTAATATGGCTTCTCCATCCGTTATCAGGAACACATCTGTCTGTATAATAAATTTCAGAACCCGCCGAACAAATCAAAATGTCTGGGTCCGGGAGATCATATTTGGCGAAAGCTTCTCTTGTGATTTCTTTGTTTCTTCCACTGGCAATGCCAAATATGACCCTGTCCTTGTTGGAAATAATCCAATCTTTTAATTCTCCCAAACCATTAGCACTGGGTCCATCAACAAGCGTCCCATCCAAATCAGAAATTATTACCAATTCAGCTTTGGATAGTCTTTTTCCATAGGCAGTTTTTCCGGGAAAGTTAACTTTTATAGTATGTTTCTGGATAAACAGATCATCGATCATTTTTATATATTCATCAGTAAAGGACTTCCAGGAATAGCGTTGACTGGTTGCCAGGATACCATTTGCTGAATATTTATTCCACAATCCTTCATCCGCAATAATCCGTTTGATGCCATCTGCTATGGCAGCTGGATTTTCAACATCAACCAGCAGGCCATTATCACAATGCTCCAGGATCTCTTTTGGTCCCCCTGTTGGGGATGCAATCACTGGTAACCCACAGGCTCCGGCTTCAACAATTGTTAACCCGAAGTTTTCTCCGGGAGTTGCATTGATAAATACCCCCCTTTTTCTTGCGGCGATGCGATATATTTCCGGGACCTCCATTTTGGGGTCATTTTTCTTTGGTATGGCCATTTTGCCATAGAGGTCATATTTGTCCAGCAATAACAACAGATTGGTGAGCAGATCTTTTTCGTCAGCTGGCATTTGGCTGATATCTTTTCTTACGCCTGCGAATATTGCCAGGTTAGCCATGGCCTGCAACTCTTTATCCTGACCGTAAGACTGAATAATTGTTTCAAAGTTTTTTCTTCTGTCTGCCCGGCCAATCGAAAGAATGAGGGGTTTTCCCGGATTAAACAGGAAACGGTCTATATCCGAACTGACCCTGTAAAGTGCCTGTTCCTGCTCTATTGAAATTTTGAAAGAGGGCCTGTCCAATCGATAGAAAGGATAAAATATTTCTTCATTGATTCCAGGCGGAATTACTTTAAATTTTGTGGTATCGATATTATCGTACATGGAATATTGCGAATCGATAATATGTTGTGTACTGACCACTATTGCATCTGCAGATTTTAAGGCGCCTTCTTCCTCAGCAATACGCCTCTGCATATTAAAATTTTCCTCAATTTTTTCCGGGGTCATACCGTCCTGAAGCAGGATATTCCTTTTATTCCGCCCCAGAGAGTGGCCGGTTGCAACAAAGGGAATTCCGTAAACTTCACTGATCTGGCCGGCAAGGTAGATGCCATCTGCATAATGTCCATGCACCACATCTGGAAAATCCTCCTGTTTTTCAATGAAACGCACGGTTTTGTCGATGAATTCATCAAGGTATTCCCAGAGGGTTTCTTTTGGGCGGTATAAATTCCCGCCACAGGTAACCCTTACAATCCGTGCTTTTTCATTGATCTCTTCTATTTCTTTTCCATAAGCAGAAGAAACACGCTTATCTACGATCTTACGGGTAAAAAGATCAACTTTTCTCACCTGTGGATGATAGGAAAGGTATTCGAGCAGCTCCAATACATATTTTACCTGGCCGCCTGTATCCTTATCCCTACCCACTTCAGGGTCCCTGCTTCTGATAAGTCCGTGCGGACTAAATAATTGTATATAATATTGATTCATTTTTCGTTTGTTTAATGGTCATTTCCTAATTGGATTTCCTAAACTGGTGCGCGGTGGAGTTAGTTCCCTTCTCCATTCTTCTTAAGGTTCTCCTCCAGCATTTCAGCATACTTTTTTGCAGTGCTATTATCCGGATCTAATTCCAGTATTTTATTAAAATATCCAATTGCTTCTGAATAATCCTTTTCAGCGTTGGTTTCCCAGGCTGCCAGGTAATTATAAGCTTCCAGTAACCATTTTCTATTGGTTGATGAGGTGGTGTCACCAGCTATCATGTATACCAATTTCTGGTAATAGGGTATTGCCAAACCCAATGTTAGTGAGGTATCTATTGCTGCATTACTGCGTGCCCGCCAATAATAACCAAACCCCTGGTCCGGGTATTTTTCTGTATACAACCCAAAAACAGAATCAGCCAGGTTGTAATTCTCAGCCCTGTAGGAGGCAAGTCCCCAGTTAAACAGATCTATATTCTTTGCTTCAATATTATTCTCATAATATTTACCTCTCCATTCTGCTTCAGCTGCAAAATCCTCCTGTGAATTGGAGAGGGTTGCCAGTTCCTTATAATATCTTCTTATATCAGAAGAGTCCTGGGAAATACTGACCGCCTTTCTATAGAATGAAATCACAGAATCTTCCTTTGCCGGAATTGATGAATAGAAGCTGGCCATTGTTTCAAAGTCCTTTGCAATAAAGTTGGAATCTTCCTCCAGCCTTAAATAATCTGTCATGTTTTTAATGGCTTCCAGTGTGTCTTTAAGCTCTGCATGGCTATAAGCCATCAATTTATACATACGGGGTTGAACTTTGTCACCGGCTTTAATAATCAATTTTTTAGCCGCTTCAATGGCGCTTGCGTAATCCTTACTCAGATACAGAAGATCTGCATTTGCATAATCCTGACTAATGGATGGATCAGCGGTTTGAACATACTGTTGCAGGTATTTCATGGCGGTTACGGGTTCAGAAAACCGGTAATGGCTGTATAATTCATACCAGGCCGGTGCATATTTTGCATCAGCGGCTACTGCTTTTTTAAAAAAATCAAGGTACATTTCTTCATTTTTTTGCGAAAGAAATATTTTACCCATCTGGTAATATGCCTCCGCATAGCGCCTATCCTTTTCTATTGCATCCCTATAGGCCTTGTAAGCTTCAGTACCTTC
>CAMLGP010000393.1 GCA_946479535.1 uncultured Bacteroidota bacterium | reverse complement strand
TTCAACTGTCGCATGCTCATAGGTATTGGGTTTTAGTGGGGTTATTTTAAGGGTTGAGAATTAATAGTTTTGGTTGTTAGCCTTTAAAAACACCCTGCACATTGTCGTTTTTCCTCAGAACGTATTGGATACCAAAGCAAATTACACTTTTGTGTAAATTGTGCCAAAAAATCTTTTATTGAACGGAAAATTATTGGAATTATTTTGTATATAACGCCTTTTATGTCCCGATCAAGGCGGCACTTATCCCCATGGGGGGCGGAAAAGAGCCCGTCTTAAGCCATAATCCTATCTTTTTAACCAGCCAACTTATCCCCAAAACATCTTCCTTTCTTCCAATTCAATGTTTGGACAGGGAAAAAATAAGTATAAAATTATTTTGACACGATTATTAATTAATTATTATTGCACACTTAGACCGAAGTAATCAATGAAGATGAGCAAGCAATTATACACGTTGGAATTCCCTGTCAGGTGTTCCCCGTCTATATTATATGAGTTTCTTTCTACACCCGCAGGATTAGGCGAATGGTTTGCTGATAAAGTAGATGAGCGCGATAATATATTTTATTTTGGATGGAATGGTTCTTTTGATAAAGCAGAAGTTATAGAAAGTGAGGTTGACAAATTTATCCGTTTCCATTGGCTTGAAGCACCCAAAGAAGAATATTTTGAGTTCAGTATTGAAAAATCAGAGATCACAAGTCAAACAATACTGGTGGTAAAAGATTTTGCAGAGAAAAAAGATATTAAGGACCAAAGCCTTTTATGGGGCCACCAGGTCAAAGATCTCTTTCACCGGTTAGGGAACTAATCTCCTGCAATTTCAAGGTACTGGCTGAAGATCTTAAGCACGTTCTCCCGCACATCCCCCCATTGTGTTAAAGGAATCTGTTTGGATAGTTTGAGAAATGGATGTTTCCCGATAGTGGATTCCCATTCCGTTTTGCTCAGACTGGATATCTTTTCAAAATTTCCTGATTCAAAATGATGCTCCCAGGGATCAGCATTGATGCATATATAATAACCATCCTTCTTTAATGTATCATAACTGTTAATAAATCTGTGTTGAAGCTGGGTTTTGTATTTACCTGATAATAGCAGGGTGGTGCTGAAGAAATGTCCCCACCAGAACATTGTGCGGATTGCATACATATCCTCTTTGATAAATAATCTGGGTTGATCCAGTACCAGATAAGGAAGGCCATTGTAATTCTCGCCTTTTGATATTTTGGGCGGTATGGAGCGTACTATTGCTGGCAATGCTGCCTTGTCTGAAAGATAATCTTCCTGTTCTTCCTGTATCAGCTGCAACAGGCCTTTAACTTTTTCAAGGATGCGATTCTTTGTTAAAATGATATCAGCATTCATGATCAATGCTGCCTCCTCTGCTGAAAGCCTTATTTTTGTTGCATCCATAACTTAAAGATAAGTGATCAAAAAGTTAGATAAGCTTATACTCAAGGCCTTCATCGGTCCCTTTATCGCTACCTTTTTTATTACGATACTGGTCTTGATCATGCAGTTCTTCTGGCTTTACATTGATGATTTTGTGGGCAAGGGCCTGCCTATCAGTATGGTCTTTAAGTTTATCTGGTATCAGAGCGCCGTACTGGTGCCCCTGGCATTACCTCTGGCTATTTTGCTTTCTTCACTAATGACTTTTGGGAACCTGGGAGAAAGTTTTGAACTGGTGGCCATCAAATCTTCCGGAATATCCCTGTTGCGTTTCATGCGTCCATTGTTTTTTGTAGCAATTTTTGTTTCCGGACTTGCCTTTCTGTTTTCCAATAATGTTATTCCGGTAGCTTATCTGAAATCACGTACCATGCTTTCAGATATTGTTTACGCCAAACCTTCATTTGACCTGAAGGAAGGAGAGTTTTATGATAAATTAAATGGCTTTGCCATCAAGATCGGTAAAAAAGAAGCAGACGATAGCACCATCCGGGATGTGATTGTTTATGAACAGCAACCTTCACCACAACAGGATAATTTCATCATTGCAAAGAGTGGTGTGATGCGCGTTTCTGCCAACAAAAGATACCTGGAGTTTAATCTTAGAGACGGATGGCGGTACCAGGAAAGAGGTGCTACCAGTGGAAATGGGGCTAAAGCTGAATTTATACGCATAGGATTTGGCGAATATAAAAAACTGTTTGATCTGAAAGACTTCCAGTTTACAGAAACTCCGGATAGTCTCAATAAGAATAATGAACGCGTGTACACGATGCCGCAATTAAGCAAGGCTATCGATTCACTCAAAAAAGAAAACAGAAGATTAAAGGGTAACCTGGATAGTTCCATCTATTCAACTTTTCGCTTTCTCAAATACATTGACAGTACCAGTACAAAGCAGATATCTCCTGACTCAGTATGGGCCAAAGCCAAAACGCTTGATGAGGCACTTCCGGATTCTGCAAGAGAAGCGGTTTTCCAACGGGCTACTGAAATGGCAAGAACAATGCGATCCACGCTGGAAGTTTCAATGCAGACTTATAAGGACCAATCGAAGATCCTGCGCAAGCACATGATAGAATGGCACCGCAAACTGGTATTATCCTCTGCAGTGCTTATATTATTTCTTATAGGAGCTCCTTTGGGGTCCATTATTCGAAAAGGCGGATTAGGTACTCCTTTGATCGCGGCGATAGCTTTCTTTATGCTCTTTTATTTTGCCACTACTACAGGTGAAAAGATGTCAAAAGAAGGAACCCTGCCACCAATTATCGGAATGTGGCTTGCCGCATTTATATTGGTACCAATTGGAATTTTTCTGACCTATAAAGCCATGCGGGATTCCCAATTATTCAACAAAGAATGGTATTCACGTGTAATCCGGAAGCTAAGGCGAAAGAATTAATTTTTATGCCATTCCCTGTAATTTCACACCAATAAAAATCTATTTTTTACGCCATTGTTGGTGTTTTCACCAGCAATAACAATTGTATTTTTGCTTCCTTGAAATCAGCCAATCAAAATCTCCGTGTTCAAAAATGGGTAGCACTTATTTCAGTGTTACTACTGGTTGTCAAATTTGCAGCTTATTATTTCACTCGTTCAGTAGCTATTTTAACTGATGCACTCGAAAGTATAGTGAATGTGGCAGCTGGGTTTATAGGATTATATAGCTTATTTGTATCAGCCAAACCAAAGGATAAGGACCATCCTTATGGACATGGCAAAGCAGAATTTTTATCGGCCGCAATTGAAGGCACACTAATTAGTGTAGCGGGAGTACTGATCATCTATAAAGCTGTTCAGCAACTTTTTTACCCTGTGGAGATCCGGGAACTGGATCTGGGGATCATACTGGTTGCCATCACGGCTGTGATCAATTTTGCGGTGGGATGGTATTGTGTGCGAATCGGAAATAAAAATGATTCGCTTGCCCTGCTGGCGAGTGGACGGCATCTGCAAAGTGATACTGTTTCAACAATCGGGATCATTGGGGGACTGCTCCTTTTATTTTTTACGGGCAAATGGTGGATTGATAGTGTAGTGGCCATACTGTTTGCCGGCTGGACCTTATATACCGGTTACCGGATCCTCCGCCGGTCTATTGCTGGCATTATGGATGAGGCCGATGAAAAACTGATCACAGAAATGGTGGCTTTCCTGAACGAAAAAAGACGGGTGAACTGGGTGGACCAGCAAAACCTGCGAGTGATAAAATATGGCAGCATGAAACATATAGATTGCCATATGAACGTGCCCTGGTACCTGAACGTTCACGAAGCTCATACTGAAATAGATATCCTGGCCAGCCTGATCCGGGAAAAATATGGCGAGGCTATAGAACTCTTTGTTCATTCTGATGGCTGCCTGCCCTTTCAATGCCATATCTGCAATAAACAGGATTGTAACGTGAGGCAACACTCTTTTGAATACCAGGTGACCTGGACGGTTGAGAACGTGTCTCAGGACAAAAAACACCAGTAGGAAGAATTGGGAAATTTCGAAATTGAGTGACTTCTATAGAAAATGCTCACAGTCAGGGCAGTTAATTTAATTTCGAAATTCCCCAATTCCAAAATTTCCCTATGATTTCCCGGTATTCTTCCTCCAAACTTTACTGTCCCGGATTTGTT
>CAMLGP010000392.1 GCA_946479535.1 uncultured Bacteroidota bacterium | reverse complement strand
TACATTTTTAAAGAATGTAGAACAGGGAACAGCCATAACTGTATCAAATAATACTTTTACTTATACGCTGCCAGTTTCCAGTGTGGTAACATTTGTAGAGCAATGATCAGTTTATTATTCTGTTCTCAGGCTTTTAACCGGATTTGCCATAGCTGCTTTAATTGTATTTAAACTTACAATTAATAAAGTGAGCAATAAGATAAATATGCCTACGCCCATAAACATCCACAGGCTGATGCTGATATGATAATCATAATTTTGTAACCAGTTTTGCATATACCACCAGGTAACTGGCACCGCTATAAGGAAAGCGATCAAGACAAGGCTTATAAACTCTTCTGATATAAGGCCAAGTATTTGAAGAACAGATGCTCCTAAAACTTTTCTTACGCCAATTTCCCTTACTTTCTTTTCAATGGTAAAAGAAACAAGGCCGGCAAGTCCTATGCAGGAAATAAAAATGGCCAGGATGGCAAATACATTTATAACCTTACTTATAAGTTCTTCAGCCAGGAATTTTTTCCCGAATTCTTCGTCGGCAAACTGGTACTCAAATGGAAAGGCAGGATTGTATTTATTGAATACTCTTTCTATCGACCTCAATGCTTTTTGCGGTTGAACCTGATCATTAAGCCGTATTGCAATATAATTGGAATATTCAGGCATATTGATGATCATCATTGGATCAACTGGTTTATAAGGAGATTCCATCACTACATTATCAACTATCCCGGAAACAAAATAGGTTTTATCATGGTGTTTCATCTGCATACCCACCGGGTTTTTGAGTCCCATTATGGCTACAGCAGCTCTATTTAAAAGCATTCGGGAAGAATCTATGGGCGTGCCCGAAAAATCAGTTCCAGCCAGCAATTTAATACCCATCGTTTTTGTAAAATCCAGTTCCGCACTCATTCCTGAAAACACCAGGTTGGAATTGGCAGGCTTCCCCTGCCAGTCAGGACACGGTGTTTTCCACCATATTTCTGTAATAGGAGAAGATGTTCGGGTAATCCCTTTGATATCCCCTGTTTGCAAGAGGTCATTTTTTATGGCAATGAAGTTTTTTTGCGTTGAACTGGAAGTAGGGATCATGATCAGGTTATCAGGATTATATCCCACATTCAAATGTTTGCCATAATGTATCTGCTGATAGATAATGATTGTAGAGCCAATGAGGATAATTGAAGCAGCAAACTGTGTCACAATTAGTATCCGTCTCGGTGTTATTGCTCTTTTTCCCGCCCGGGAATCACCCTTTAAAACATTTACTGGATTTAAGGAAGCCAGGTAAAGGGAGGGATAACTGCCAGCCGCAAAACCTGTGAAGCAGATGATAGCCAATGCCATGCACCAAAAGAATGGCTGATTGAGAGGTATTACCAGATTTTTGTGGGTGAGAGAATTAATGGATGGTAGTAAAAGATGAATAAATCCAACCGAAAGTACAAATGCAACAAGAACCAGCACAATTGACTCAAAGAAGAATTGCAGGACCAGTTGTTTTTTAGACGAACCAAGCGTTTTACGAACGCCAATTTCTTTAGCTCTCCTTTCTGAGCGGGCAGTGGAAAAGTTCATAAAGTTTACGCAGGCTATCAATAGTACAATTATTCCGATAATGGAGAAAAGCCTTACATATTTTATCATACCGCCCACATTGCGGCCATCTTTAAAATCGCTATACAAATGCCTTTTTTTCATGGGGAAGGCGAAATAAGCAGTTGCCTTATCATTAGGGGAATTTTTCTTTTTTATTTCATTTATTTTCCTGTTCAGTTCCTGCAGGTTAGTTCCAGGGACTGTCTGGAAGTATATATTCCAGGAGGAGTTAGTCCATTCGGTCATATTGCGTTTGACCCCATCCAGGGAATAGTCATATGGAATAATATAATCGAATTTTAAAGATGAATTATCTGAAATATCCTCTATGATTGCAGATACTTTAAAATTAGCGTTATCATCTATCCGCACGGTTTTATTCATGGGGTTTTCATTGCCAAATAATGCTCCTGCGGCGGATCTTGTGAGAACTATTGATGTTGGATCGGCAATGGCTGAAACGGGGTTGCCACTTTTAAAATTCCACGAAAACAATTGAAAGAATTGCGCGCTTACGGTATACCCATTTTTCCTTAATTTAATTTGGCCATTACTCAAAATATGCGGTTCCTGTCCAGATGTAACTACCGCATTTTTTATTTGCGGGTATTCATCAGCAAGGGCGGGTGCAAGAGGAAAGACCATTACATCATCAGTAATAATCTGCCCATTGAAGTTACGGTTGGCCATTACTTTGTAAATAGAAGAATAGTTGGCCTGGAACTTATCATAGGAAAGCTCAGACTGAACCCATAATAAGATCAAAATGGTGCAGGTAATTCCAATTGTCAGACCGGTAAGATTGGTTAGGGCAAATGCCTTATTTCGGAATAGATTCCTAAATGCCAGCCTGGTATAATTCTTTATCATTTCTATGAATTCGTTTATGAGTAGCTGAAATTGCAAAGGCTTATGGTAAATGCCGGGAAAATCTGATTGATGCTAAAAGCTTATTGACACTGAATACTATGCCAGTCATTCCATACCTGATTTTCAGATTCTTGGAATAAGCTACGCAGGAAGATGTCCGGTTTTGATACAATAGTCTGTACTGCTTTGATACAGGTGACTCAGGCAACAGAATATATATTTAGCGATAGAATAGCTATTTATTACCACAAATCCTGAACCCCTGATCATTTCCAGGCCCAGGCGCTTCAAAAGTTCCCCATTAGGAAGATTGGCATGGCCTACCCTGGTTCATTATTTCTTGAAATACAATCCCATAATCAGTAAAGCCTGTGCAAAGAATCCGGTATAATATGTGTGACATTAAGTAGGCAAAAGCCACTGATCCTCAGAAATGTAGGGAAACAGGAGGTATGGGTTTCGGGATACAGGGTCTGTGAGGAATTTTTGCCCGAAATCATAATCATGGATCCGGTTAATTTTTTATATAGGTTTCAAATTTTTGCTGATCTTTCCTAACCGAAACACCTATCCTCATGCTTGGAAAAACATCCTTTTCTCTTCTTGTTGCCTTTTTGTTTTCCCAGGCTGTTTTATGCCAGGTCACCCAAAGCCGGACGGACACTATTCCTTTGCTAACTGATGAAACACTGGCAACAGATATTTCCCTTGACTATGATAATGAGCTTGACGAGTTAGGACTTTTCCTGGATTCATTGATGGCTCCCAGGAGCAGGTTGTTGGTCTTCGCTTCAGCATCAAACGGATATTTTAGCTACAAAAGCAATTCAGCTAATGGGATTGATCTGCAAAAGAAACTGGTTGTAAGTCCTGCAATTGGGTATTACCACAAAAGCGGGCCCGGTATCAGTGTGTCAGCAAATGGAGTGAACAGTGGTAATGGCTTTAAATTGTATCAGTACGTTATTTCGCCGTCTTTTGATTTCATCCAAAGCCGCAAATGGATTGGAGGAATTTCTTATTCACGCTATTTCACCAAAGATTCGCTTTCTTTCTATACAACTCCGCTTCAAAATGAGTTGCATGCTTATTATTTATACAGAAAAGCCTGGTTGCAACCCGGTTTGATTGTGAATTATGGTTGGGGAAGCCGTACTGATCTGGAAAGCAGGACTGATTTTATTCAGTTAATACGGGAGATCGGAGGGAATTTGGGCAATGGAAATGGAAACGGGAACAATAACGGTGTTGGGAATAGTAGCGGCAACGGAAATGGCAATGGTAACGGCAACGGAAATGGCAATGGTAACGGCAACGGCAACGGCAATGGAAATGGTAACGGAAACGGTAACGGAAATGGTAACGGAAATGGAAATGGGAATGGAAATGGAAATGGGAATGGGAATGGTGGCGGAAATGGAAATGGTAACGGCAACGGAAATGGCGGTAGCGGAAATGGAGGAGGCGTCGGTAATGGTAATGGAAGTGGAGGAACAGGAAGCACCGTTACAACCATAATCCCTGTAGAGACCACTATCAATACCAGGGAATCTATATCAGATTTTACTATTAGCGCATCACTACGACATAGTTTTTACTGGCTTGATCTTTCAAAGCGGCATGATTACA
>CAMLGP010000391.1 GCA_946479535.1 uncultured Bacteroidota bacterium | reverse complement strand
ACCGACTATCTGGATGATGTGAGTACTACCTATATCAACAAAGGCATACTTTTAAATGAGAGAGGGCAGACCGCTGTTGATCTGGCTTTTCGTCAAACACCTACGCCTGGTGAAGGAGAACAACGGGGTAATGAAAATACCAAGGATTTCTATATTATGAGCGGAGTTAAATTCATTTGGTATATGAATAGAAAGAAAACTCCTTAATTACTTCATCGCTTTTTTGAGTTTCGTCAATAATGCAGGTATTTTGATCTTTGGATCGCCTGTTCCCAGCGTTTCAATAGGCAGATAACCCTTATATCCTGATGCTTTGATAATTTTCATTAGTCTTTTCAGGTCTGTATCCACTTCTGTTCCATTCAACCAGATCTTTTCTTTCACCTGCCAGTTAACAGCATACGCAATAGATTTTTCAATTTCCGAGTAAGCATCCAGCTGACGAAAGCTTCCTGTATCCAGTATCAATCCAAACCATTCTGAATTGACAGCCTGAATGATCTTTATTACCTGTTCAGCCGTTAGAATGAAATCATTATGATTTTGAATCCCGATGACCACTCCATGCTGTTTGCCATAATCAACACAGGCCTGAATATCCTTTAGCATCCATTCAGTAACCTTCTCTGGGGATATTCCTTCATTCTTCTGTGTGCCTGCGAAAATGCGGATCACAGGTGCTCCGATTTTAGCAGCTACCTCAATCCAGTTCTTTACAAGGGTTACTTCCAGATCTCGTTTTGTTTTATCTGCAATCGTAAAATCATTTCTTACGCCAGTTCCACTGATTTCTATTCCAAGAGAGAAAGCTTTTCTCTTTATGGAAAAAAGATAATCATCCGGAGGAACCTGTGGATAGCCTTTGAAATAATAACCTGTAATATCTACTGCATCAAAGCCTGCATTTGCACAGAATTCAAGCATGTCAAATATGGACATCTCACCCTTTGAGAGAGGATCATTGAATGAATAGGCATTCAGACTGGTTTTTAGCCGTTCCCTGGTAGTACTGAATTGAATGTCCTTATGATTAGATATAATTCCGGTTGGGGTTATTAATGGTATGGCAGCAAGGGTGGAAAGGAATTGTCTGCGGTGTAGTTGATTAGCCATTGGATAAGTTTATTTGAAGAGTTGAGCCAGTCCATATATTCCTACAGCAAAAATGGTCAGTACGCTCAATGTAAAAGCTACTGTATATAACGTTCCTGAAGGAAGTATTTTCTTTCGGTTATTCCTGAAAACAATAGCAGCATACACTACCAGAAAAAGCAGGACAGATCCTACTATACCTCCGGAAATGATCATAACAACTGGAAGACGGATAAAGAAATAAAGAAGTGCCCATAATACTGGAAGTAGACAGGCAAGCCACCTGATAAGTTTCTTTCTCTCAGATGGATTGAAGAAATTGATCCAGCCCATTTGTCCGCTAATGTCTGCATATAATCTTGTAAACGCTGCCAGCGCTGCAAACACACTGGAGAATAAAACAAAGAAAGAGCCGATAAGATAAACCATCTTGACTCCGGGACCCAGTGTTTGGGTATAGATCAACGCCAGCGTTTCAATTACACCATCACCATTGGGAATTTTGGTCCTTCCATGCAAAATGGCTGCTCCAAGCAGGTAGAATGCAGCTGTTACTAAAGTATAAATGATCATTGCTGCTATGGCATCCAGGTACATAACACGGATCCAGCCCTGTGCTCTTTTTTTCCATGCTGGAGTTTCATCGCGTGGTCCTGTATACGCTGCATAACCTTTTTCAAGGCACCAGTAATTATAGGCCAGGACTTCATCAGCACCAACTCCGGTTATTCCAAAGGCGCCGAAAGCCACAGCCAGGTATTCTACAGGTATTTTGAACTGGAGACCCTGCTTCAGGTTGTCCCAGGAAATGCTAAACGCTGTATATTTTAAAGCCACAACTGCTGTTATGGTTGTTATGGTAAATACAGCGATCATGAAAAGGGATATTTTCTCAACTATCTTATAAATGCCAGATGCAATCAATGCTGCCGCAAGTACAACACAGAAGATCACCCACACATATACTGGTAAAAAAGGAAAAAGCATTGTCAATACAACGGCTGAGCCTCCAATCATCCCGCCTAATTGAATTGCTTTAAAAGCGGAGATAAATAATACACCCCAAACTGCCCATCCCGCTTTTCCAATATGAGGGCCCGGCAAAAGGTTAAAGGATGTCATTACCGTGCGACCGGTGAGGATAGCCTGTTTCCCAAATTCAAGTTGTACTGCTACTTTGATAAGACAACTGACTATAATTACCCAGAAGGCAACAAAGCCAGCCTTTGCACCTAAAATGGTGGTTGCTATCAATTCGCCAGAACCAACAATGGATGCTGACAAAATAAACCCTGGCCCCAGAAATTTCAATTTCTGGAAAAAACGGGCTGGTGGCTCCTGGATGGTGGCAGGAGTTATGATGTAATTGTCGGTGGACATTATAGCGATTAGGTCATTTTCATGACTGCGCGGAAATAGCCAACAGATTCGGCTAATCCTGACAGAGGCGCATCACCATCCTTTTCATACTCAAAGGAAACGTACCCGGCATAATTTGCCTTACGCAAAGCCTTTACAACTTTTGGGATATCAATTATGCCATGTCCCATTTCAACTGGCACGCCATCGCCTGTGTTCTTGTTCACATCTTTCATGTGCATATCATACAGACGATCTTTGAATTTGACGATCATTTCAGCCGGGTCCTGTCCTATACGCTGAACGTGACCCACGTCAATACAGAGTCCAATACGTTTATCCAGGTCTTTCACCTTGTCATAAACATCAATTGGGCTATGATAAAGGCTATCACCAGGGCCATGATTGTGAATGGCCAGCATGATATTATATTGTTTCACCTGGTCGTTAACAAGAGGGAGAAATTCATGATTGGGAGCTCCTGTGATGATTTTAACACCGGCATTTGAAGCATACTGAAATGCGTCTGTAACATCTTTCGCTGATTTCATATAGATCACGCCAACGCCGTAAGGATCAATGCCGGCAGCTTTTGCTTTTTCAATGGTCTTTTTGATGTCCTCAACGCTGCTATTAAGGGGCATGTGCATATCCTTAATTGAGATCCCTTTCAGTTCCAGTTGTTTGCCCCACTTGAGTGTATCATCTATATTGAACTTGCGGAAAGTGTAGGATGCAAGGCCCAGTTTGAATTTATCTTCTTTTCTTTCCTTTTTGGGAGAGGCCGCGGAAAGCTTGCTAACTGCGCCCAGTCCGGCCATACCAGTAACACCAACGCCAGTTAACCGGAGGAATTCGTTTCTATTCATATGACAATGTGTTTTTTAAGCCAGAACCTAAGATAACTATTTTGAAGTATTACAAATGTATCTCTTTGAACTATTCTTATCTTTAAAAACTAACGAAAACGTTTCCGATATGAAAAAAATGCTATTATTCATTCTGTTTTCTGGAATTGTTCCCCTGTTTTTATTAGCCCAGACAGGGAAAGTGTATGACAATCTATCACTTCCCAGCAAGATCCTGAAAATGGAGAGGAAGTATGCGGTGTATCTTCCTCCGGATTATGAAACTTCTGACCGCAGCTATCCTGTTTTGTATTTATTACATGGGGGTGGAGATGACCAGACTGGCTGGGTACAATTTGGGGAAGTGTTGAATATAACTGACAAAGCTATAAAAGAGGGAAAGGCTACACCTATGGTGATCATTATGCCAGATGCCAATACCGGACCACAACGGGGGTTTTCCAACAATCCAACTGGCACCTGGAGATATGAAGATTTCTTCTTTGAAGAATTTATGCCTTTTGTTGAAAAAAAATACCGGATAAAGGCAGAGAACAGATACCGGGCAATTTCAGGGCTGAGTATGGGAGGTGATGGAACATTTACTTACGCACTGCATCATCCTGAATTATTTCAATCTGCCTGCCCGCTGAGTGCAGGAACAGGGCCATTATCTCCTGAAGAGACCAGGACAAGGCTTCGTAATAACACTCCGGGTATTCAGGACTCTTTAATTGAAAAGTTCTATAAACGCCAGAGCGTGCTCTATATGGTAAATAACTGGCCGGATAGTCTGAAAAAATCC
>CAMLGP010000390.1 GCA_946479535.1 uncultured Bacteroidota bacterium | reverse complement strand
TTAGCACTGGATCATATAAAAATGAAAAATGGCGGACCACTTTTCTGGTCGCAATACTCCTACCTTGGACTGGACCCAAGAGGATTGAAAGATAAATATGCCGACTACTGGAAGGAGAATACTAATCAATCTTTGATCAACTATCAATGGTGTGTTACCAATCCGGGAAAATTTAAAGGCTATGGTTCTGATAACTGGGGATTAACGGCCAGCTATTCTGTAAAAGGATATTCTGCCCATGCGCCTGATCTGAAGGAAGACCTTGGAGTTATCTCACCTACGGCAGCTTTATCCGCTTTTCCGTATACGCCAAAGGAATCTATGGCAGCCATGAAACACTGGTATAATGATATGAAGGATAAACTTTGGGGGCCTTATGGGTTTTATGATGCATTCAGCGAAACAGATAACTGGTTTCCCAATCATTACCTGGCCATTGACCAGGGGCCTGCGGTAGTAATGATGGAGAATTATCGCTCCGGATTATTGTGGAATTTATTTATGAGTTGTCCTGAAGTGCAGGCTGGATTAAAGAAATTGGGATTTGAAAGTCCACACTTTAAATAATGAATATTGCATCGCCATGGGTCGTGTCTCACGAACCATATTGTGCGAATTGATATAACAACGATTTGCTATGTTGAAAAGATCAATATTACTGTGTTACCTGCTGCTGGCTGGCATTATCCTGTTTTCACAGAAGAACAAACGCCCCCCTGTTCATACCTATCCGGATTCAATTGCTCCGGTAGGAATTATCAAAGACCTTTCTGACTCCGCCTTGCTTGATGTAGTGCAGAAGCAGACTTTCCGTTTCTTCTGGCATTATGGACATCCTGTGAGTGGACTGGCAAGGGAAAGAAGCACCACGGTAAGGGCAGATTACTATTGGGATTTCATTAATGAAGCTTATGATGTACCCAATTTCGGTAAAGGAACATTTGGCCCGGAAGATTGCGCTATTGGTGGTACCGGTTTTGGGATCATGGCTACAATTGTTGCCGTTGAACGAAAATGGATCGGCAGGGATACTGCATTGAGAAGACTGGTGAAGATCGTGGACTTCCTGAACAAGGCAGACAGCTATCATGGTATATTCCCTCATTTCATGAATGGCACAACAGGAAAAACAGTTCCTTTTGGGAACCTGGATGATGGTTCTGACCTGGTGGAGACAAGCTATTTATTGATGGGATTATTATGCGCCAGAGAATATTTCAATAAGGATGAGCCATTAGAAAAATACTTCCGTAACCGCATTACTCAATTATGGAATATTGCCAACTGGAACTGGCATACAAAAGAAAACGATGCCATGCTATACTGGCACTGGAGTGTTGACAATGGATTTGATATGAATTTCCCGATCCGTGGATGGAATGAATGCCTGATCACCTACCTGATGTCTGCATCATCACCTACACATCCCATTTCACCCGACGTATATTTCAATGGCTGGGTAAATAGCACATCCTATCTGAATGGCAAATCGTATTATGGTATAAAACTGCCTCTGGGATTTGAATATGGCGGACCTTTATTCTTTGCGCATTATACATTTCAGGGAATCGATCCACGAGGGCTTACCGACTGGCATACCGATTATTTTGAGCAGAATAAAAATCACACGCTGATCAATCGGGCCTGGTGTATTGATAACCCTAAAAAATACAAGGGTTATGGAGAGAATTGCTGGGGTCTAACAGCCGGCGACAGCTATAAAGGTTATGTGGCGCACTGCCCCCAGGAAGACCTGGGCGTAATACAGCCAACGGCTGCACTCTCTTCTTTTCCATATACGCCGGAGTATTCCATGCAGGCTCTCAGGCATTTCTATTATGACCTGGGTGATAAGATATGGAGTGAATATGGTTTTGTGGATGGGTTTAGCATTGAGCATAACTGGTACGCCAAATCACATCTGGCTATTGACCAGGGACCGATCATTGTAATGATCGAGAACTACAGAACAGGATTATTGTGGGATCTGTTTATGAAGATCCCGGATATACAGAATGGGTTAAAAAGATTAGGCTTTAAAAGCCCATGGATCAAATGAAGCATTTAACAAGAACCATGGCAAAGGATCAAATGAGATATATTTTAATAATACTGGCCCTCATTACTACTTATACGCTTTCAGCCCAGAAAGTAAAAAAGGCTGTTTTTGTTATAGCTGATGGTATTCCTACAGATGTAATTGAGAGACTGGACCCTCCTGCCATGAAAGCAATAGCCATTGAAGGAGGTTATGCAAGAGCCTATGTTGGTGGAGAAAAGAATGGCTATTCCCAAACACCAACAATCTCTGCAGTTGGCTATAATAGCCTGCTCACTGGCACCTGGGTCAACAAGCATAATGTATGGGACAATGATATAGTAGCACCGAACTATAATTACTATAATATTTTCCGTTTTTTCAAAGAACAATACCCCCGGAAGAAGACTGCTGTATTTTCTACCTGGCTGGATAATCGCACAAAGCTGATAGGAAGTGAAGTAGCTGCAGCTGGCAGGCTTCAACCCGATTATCATTTTGATGGAATGGAACTGGATACTATAGCCTATCCTCATGACACGGCCGGTTATTTCTACCACCTGATTGATGAAGCAGTAACTGATACTGCCGCCAGCAATATCCGGCGTATTGCTCCTGATCTTAGCTGGATTTACCTGGAATATACAGATGAAATGGGCCATCGCCACGGTAATAGCCCCCAGTTAGATGATGCAGTAATGAAGCTGGATATGCAATTGCTTCGCATTTACAACGCCATTCAATACCGCCAGTTAAATTTCAATGAGGATTGGGTGATCTTTATCACTACTGACCATGGTCGTGAGACAAATGGTTATGGACACGGAGGTCAATCTTCCCGTGAACGAACTACCTGGATATTGACAAATGCAAAGGACCTGAATGATAAATTCAGAAATGATATGCCCGCCATCGTGGACATCATGCCTACCCTCGCCAGATTTATGGATATCAACATACCAAGGCAACAATTGATGGAAATTGACGGAGTTCCACTTATCGGAAAGATATCGGCAAGTCATCCTAACGCCAGGTGGTCAAAGAACGAAATTGTGCTGAACTGGAAGCCTGTTGATAGAAAGGGAAAAGCAAAGATCTGGATGGCAACAGCCAATCAGTTCAAATCCGGGAAGAAAGACCAGTATAAACTGATTAAGGAAGTAAACGTAGCAGACGGAAAGGCAATACTTCCTGTTAAGCAGCCCGGTAATTTTTATAAGATCGTATTGGAGATGCCAGGTAATTATCTGAACCGTTGGGTGATCCGGTAGGGGCTACCATATCACTCATGGCCATGACCAGTATTGTAAATCCGAAGAGAAAGGTGGATGATAAAGGAAATAAAGGTGGAGGTTGAGATAATGCCCATATTCTGATGGGGTACAGTAGGGGTGTGATTTCTTATATGATGTGTAGTTTTAACTATTTTGACGATCATTGAACCCGTCAGGAATGGATCTGCTACCGGAAAGAAAATCAACTTTCAAATGGCCAATGGTGTGAAAACACACCTGATTAAATAATCTTATAATCTTAAACGTATGGCTAATTTTCAATTAACACCGCACCAGATAGCAGATTATCATCGGGATGGATACCTGATAGGGAGAAACTTCCTGTCAGCGGCTGAGACAGACAAGCTCTACAGGATTGCTACAGAGGATGATACCATGAGGAAGCATGCTTTTGATCTGAACGACCAGACTGGAAAGAAAACAAAGCTCTCTCTTTGGTATACTCCCGGCAATGATAGTTATGGATTGCTCACCAAGAGCAGGCGAATGGTTGATTCTGCCAACCTGTTAATGGAGGGAGAAGCTCCTGTATGTCATTTTCATAGCAAGCTTATGCAAAAAGAACCGAAAGTTGGCGGAGCCTGGGAAGGGCACCAGGATTATGGTTACTGGTATAAACATGAATTTCTGTTCCCTGATCAGATGATATCGATCATGATCGCTATCACTGAAGCCAATAAAGCAAATGGATGTTTGCAGGTGATCAAAGGCACCCATAAAATGGGAAGGATAGAACATGGATTTGCAGGTGAACAGGTTGGCGCCTCACAACAT
>CAMLGP010000389.1 GCA_946479535.1 uncultured Bacteroidota bacterium | reverse complement strand
ATCCATTGGCCTATTATCACCTGAGCCGGTTGAATGAAGTCGAATATGTGCAGGAAGAAAGCATTGCTGATCTGCCTTATCTGAGTGTTTATGCACCCGTAAGGGATAATGAGGGCCGTGCCTATGCCTATTTGAGTATTCCGTATTTCACTTCACAACCTGAATTGAACCAGGAGATATCTAATTTCATTGTTACGGTAATTAATCTGAACGCATTTATTCTATTGATAGCAGGTTTGATAGCCTTATTTATTACTAACAGGATCACGCGATCATTCTCAGTGATAAGCGACAAGATGAAGGATGTAAACCTTGGAAGGCAAAATGAGGCCATTGCCTGGAACCGGAATGACGAGATAGGGGACCTGGTAACAGAATACAATAAGATGGTGGCCAAGCTAGGGGAAAGTGCTGAAGCTTTGGCTAAAACAGAACGCGAGGGTGCCTGGAGGGAAATGGCGCGGCAGGTAGCACATGAGATCAAAAATCCATTGACACCTATGAAACTGAGTATTCAGTACCTGCAAAAGGCTATCGATAGTAATCAACCCAATGTGAAAGAGTTATCTGGAACAGTTGCGCAAACACTGGTGGAACAGATTGATCACCTGAGCAAGATTGCTGCCGACTTCTCCCAGTTTGCCAATATCGGCAATATCATTGTGGAGGAATTTGACATGCATGATGTTTTGAGATCATTACTTGAGCTCTTCAAGTCTGATCCCAATATTGAATTCTCCTGGTATCCGGTGGCGAGACCGGTAATGGTGAATGCAGATAAGACACAGATGAATCGATTATTCACCAATCTCATTGCCAATGCCATTGAAGCCTGCAAGGGAATAAAGGCAAAGATTGAGGTGAATGAGCAGGTTAATGAGGGCAGAATACGCATCAGCATAGCAGATAATGGGGAGGGCATTGATCCCGCCATGCAATCAAGGATATTCATTCCCAATTTCACTACCAAATCATCCGGAACAGGATTGGGACTGGCTATGTGCAAGAGTATAGTAGAACAGGCCAATGGAAGAATATGGTTTGAAACGCAGAAAGGGGTGGGCACTACCTTTCATGTGGAGATACCACTTGCTTATTAAATACCTTTTTTCTTTCTTCTTTGTTCCAGGAACGCTTCAAACTCTTTTAAGGAGAAGCTACTGAGGTTTTGCTGTTTGGTAAGTCCGCCTTTTTGAGCAGCCAGCACGCCGTATTTGATATCATTATAACCTTCCAGGCTGTGGGCATCGGGGTCAATGGAGATCAATACGCCTTTTTCTATTGCATATTGGATCCATTGCCAGTCAATATCCAGTCTTCTGGGGTGGGCATTCAATTCAATCACCACATTATTGGCTGCACAGGCATCAATGATCTTCTTATGATCCAGTGGGTAACCTTTACGGCTCAATAGTAACCGGCCGGTAGGATGGCCCAGAATGGTAGTATATGGATTGGCAATAGCCTTTAGTACGCGGGTCATGGCTTTATCTTCCGTCATCTTGAGATTGCTGTGAACAGAAGCAATTACCAGGTCAAAAGTTGCAAGTATATCATCTGCATAATCCAGGCTTCCATCATTGAGTATATCACTTTCAATGCTTTTGAAAATTTTGAATGGGGCCAGGGTTTTGTTCAGTTCATCGATATTGCGATGCTGTTCACGAAGACGTTCTTCATTGAGTCCTCGTGCATAAACAGCAGTTTTGGAGTGATCAGAGATCACCAGGTATTCAAAACCACGTTTGATGCATTCCTTTGCCATTTCTTCAATGGTATTGGAACCATCACTCCAGTTGCTATGGCTATGGATCACGGCTTTTACATCACCGGGCTGGATAAGATTGGGAAGCGCTTTCTTTTTTGCGATTTCGATGATGGAGGCGGTTTCCCGGAGACAGGCAGGGATGAACGGGATCTTCAGATCAGTGAATATGGCTTCATCATCATGTGAGGTGGGGTATTTGTTCCGATAGCTATCGGGAGGGAAATGCTTATGAAAGGCCTCTAAAAAATCAGCAGAGGAACTGGTAAGGAATAATCGTTCTGCCTTATTCTTCCTGCCCGTATGCAGTTTCAACTTTAGACCGTTCTTCAGTTTATAGGATAAGGAATCTGGAGTTTCTTCAATCAGTTCGGGTGGTTGTGCAGTAATAAATTTGGGTTTAATGGTATCGTTTTCTTCCAAAACAATAAATTCAAGATCAGTAATGACCAGCTCCTGCCTGCGAAAAGCACCGGTAACATGTACTGTTTCAGGAGAAAATAATTTCTTCAGGTAAGCATCAATTTGTGGAAATACTTCATCTATTTGCGCATAGAGGAAACTTCCCTGGTGGGTGAAATAAAATTCAATGGCTTCCTGCACGTTTAGCTGGGTCTTTTCGCCAAAGCCTTTAAAGCGGGTGAGGCGGTTCTCATTGCAGGCATAGAGTAGTTCACCAATGGATTCAATTTCCATTTCTTTCCAGATGGTATGGATCTTTTTGGGACCGATGCCTTTTATGTTGAGCATTTCAATTACTCCGGTGGGAGTATTCTGAATATATTCTTCCAGGATACCGAGTTTACCGGTATCGATCATTTCAATAACCTTTTGACCAACGCTTTCACCAATACCTTTAATGGAGAAAAGTTTATCGCGGGGTGTATCCTTTAGCTGTGTGGGTAAATTTTCGATATTATAGGCCGCAATCGAATAAGTTCTGGTCTTAAACGAGTTTTCTCCGTGGATGTCCATGAGTTTGGAGAGGAGGGAGAAATTGTCGGCAAGTGCAGAATTATCCATGGATGCAAGGTAATAAAAGAAATAAATGAGTCATTTTCCGCTGCCATGGTTCGAGTCTCACGAATCATAAAAATATTTCAGGATATGGTTCGTGAGACACGAACCATGGCACTAGAATCATTTCGCTGAAGAATCAGAAAGTGTCATTTCCCCAATGAAAATGCGATTAAAAAGAACTATAAAAAAAAGTCCCGCAAACTTGCGGGACTCTATTTTCTTCTAAGAAATTTCTAAACTTATTTCTTTTTCTTAGCAGCTTTTTTCTTAGCGGCTTTTTTCTTTGGAGCTGCTTTTTTCTTAGCTGCTTTTTTCTTTGTTGCCATTTTTGTTGAATTTAATGTTTAGTAAAATGGGTTATCGTTAGTAAAAATAACAATTATTTTATACTAACCAAACATTTTTCCACAAAATTTGGCAATCTGGAGTTTTGCTCAAGCTTCTACAGAGCTTACAGAAACATAAGTTCTGTTGTTGCGAGCTTTACGAAATTCAACAACACCATCGCTTAAAGCAAACAAAGTATAATCTTTACCAACACCAACATTCTTTCCAGGATGATATGTTGTACCACGTTGACGAACGATGATGTTACCAGCAATAGCAGGTTGGCCACCGAAGATTTTTACACCAAGACGTTTGCTTTGTGAATCGCGACCGTTCTTTACACTTCCTTCACCTTTCTTATGTGCCATGATGATAAATTTTTAAAGATTCGATTCCAGTTGTAATGATGGAATCCTGATTGAAGATTTATTATGCTATGCTTGTTACTTTGATCTTTGTATATGCTGTACGGTGACCTTTCTTTTTATGAAAGCCTTTCCTTCTTTTCTGTTTGTAAGCGATTACGGTATCACCTTTAACGTGATCAACGATCTCAGCATTTACTTTGGCTTTAACAGCAGATCCAACGGATACTTTACCGTCTGCTTCAGCCATCAATACCTGAAGGTCTACTTTGTCACCAGCCTTACCTTCCACGCGGGGAACGTATAAAGTCTGGTCTTTTTCAACTTTAAACTGCTGGCCGGCCACTTTTATTACAGCTATCATAAACTTAAAATTAGGGATGCAAAGGTAGGGGAAAAGGATCAATAAGGCAAATCAAAGAGAGGGAGGGAATTGGGAAATTTTGGAATTGGGAAATTGGGAAATTTGTGGCACCGGAAGCTTATATGAGCTTCTTTTAGAGTACTATACCTCCTAAAATTTCCCAATTTCCCAATTCCAAAATTTCAAAATCCTCCACCCTGCCACGTTTCCCGGACCATTCATAATCCTAATCGCTTTTTATTGCCCCTTCCCTTTATCTTTGCGCGGGGGTTATGTTCCATGAATAT
>CAMLGP010000388.1 GCA_946479535.1 uncultured Bacteroidota bacterium | reverse complement strand
GATTGCCGATCCCGGGTCTCAGGAATACCGTATCCAGGTCTGTCCAGTGATACCCATCATAACTATACAGCATTCTTAACCCTTTATCTGCTGGTTCATGAAAAGAAGTAAACAAATATGCTTTTGAAGAACATGCAGTTAACAGAACAGTCATACATCCAATAAGTATTATTAAGTATCGTGTTCTGCCAGACCTCATGTCCTTTATCTATTTTAATTTTTCAATTACCAGTACCCAGTCATTTCCATCTCCTTCTTCACCCGGCGGATCAAAAGTCCCCACCCCTTTATTTTCAAGACTGCCAGCATCTAACTTTTTGCCAGTCCTTGGATCAAACCAGTATGCCTTCACCATTGAACCGGCAATCTTACCCATTTGCACCAGCATGGTCCTACCGGTATAGGTATAAAGCATTGCATAATCTTTTCCCCGTGTAGCAGCTACTCGTTGATATCGCTCGCCATTATTCACCACCAGACTTTGATCAGGAACCCTGTCAAAATAGGAATGTGATAATAATAACTGTTTGAGGTATTGAACCTGGGTAGCGCCTGGGGAATGAATTCTTTCTTTCCATGAACCTTTCACACCATAATTGGCATCAGCATCTCCGGGCGTATGAAATTGCATTACCGAATTCTCTCCGTAAGTAAATCCTGCGCCACCTGCAAATACTTCCCAGTAAGCATACCGGCGAACATCTGCTGCTGTCCATCTGGGTAAACTGAAGTCATGAAGACCCTGGGGAATATTTTCATAAGAAGGCTCGCCATCCAAAGTTGGTTTTACTGGCTTAAGCGCATAATCCATTTGTATATATCTCCAGTTATCTTCGCCAAAGTGGTTATTCTCACTGAGGCTTGTATCCTGACTGTAATTGCGATGGCCGCTTTGAAACATATTGAAATCAAGCCAGGCTTCTTGATGAAACCATTCAGAAGAAGAATTTCTGCCGCGTGGGTGATAGGTTTGAAGGTGAGCAGGATCGTATTTCTTTATAGTTGTACCAATCATCTCCCATACAGCAATTGAATCAGTTCCTTTTATATCACCACCATTCATCCAGATGATATTACTTCTGTTCTTATACCTGAGTGCCAGGAACCTTGCATAGCTTTCCGCCTGCCTAACACTTACCTTACCACTCTTCACAATACTACCCCAAACGGGTACCAGTCCTATATATATCCCCCTTTTAGCTGCCTCGTCAATTATAAAATCAATATGATCCCAGTAATCATACGCTTTCGGGTCTTTGTAATCAATGCCTGGAGCAACTACTGGCTTTGATACGTCACCGTTCTCCACCGCAAAATCCCCGTAAACATTCTTTTCATTTATTTCATGCAGTACCATGGCCTGCACTACATTGAATCCCTGGTCTTTTCTTATTTGCAGGTATTCAATGGCCTCTTCCCTGGAGGTTTTTGAAAACAGTAACCAACCGGTATCACCCAGCCAGAAGAACGGCTTACCATCCTTTGTTTGAAAGAATCGATTATTGGATGATATGGAAAGCGCCTGCAATGGCTTAATCTGTGCATTTGCAAAAGACCACAAAAGCAATCCACCTGCTATAAACAGCTTTTTCATTCAGATCATTAAGATTATTATAGTATCGTCCCGATAGCTACCGGCTTTATTTCTTCTTTAACCACAATGCCCAGTTACCACCAGAAGGCTTGCTTATACTGATCGACTTTCCTCCTTTTACCGCTTTTTCTTTTTTCTCCTGTCCATTCATTGTATTTATCCAAACTGCATCATAGTTACCTGAAGCAGGTTCAACAGAAAGACTGTTACCGGAAGACCCATATATTATATATCCAGTCTGGGCATTGGATAATTCCCATTGTTTTGAATCCTCTTTTGTTACAGGTTGCATTTGTGAGGCTGCTGCAAGAAATCCCCTGTTCTTTATATTCAGGTTAGCGAAAGATCCTCCTGCCATCAGCACTGCCCAGCCATTCCGGTCATAAGCATCTGCAGAATACATTACTGCCTTGTCAGGATACCTGGTTTTGTATTCCAGTACTGCCCTGTAAACCTGTTCTGGTGAAGTGCTTTTCGGTTTCAACAAACGGGCATGCTGCCTTGGAGCAAGATTTTGTCCACCCTTTGGTGCATAAGCTGATCCATCTGCCTGGTAATACCAGTAGCGTATATCAATGATGTCTATAAGCGATGCAAAAACGGGATTGGCCAGAATTGCATCCTGTACATCTTTAGTGGTGGCTAATCCAATTAGTTCCTTTTTACCTTTCTCCTGCTCCCATTCACCAATGGTATTCAGCCAGAATTGCACAAAATGTAATGGCCCGGTGAATTCTTCCCCGATCAACTGGATCACTCCATTATTATTACTGAAATTATCCAGGCATTGGCGGATGTATTTCCTGTTCAACTCACGACGAACAGCAACAGAAGTATCATAAAACTGTTCTGCCATAAATAGCCTTTTATCTCCGGCATAAGGAACAGGCTCCGGGAACCCGGTGCTATTAATATTATTTGCGGTGCGCCAGGGGAAGTCAGCATAATGTGCGCCTGCTTCTATAATGTTGTGTTGAAAATAATCCTGATGAATAAGTACAAGTCCTTTCTGATCCGCGAGATCAGCAAATTGTTTCAGCCGGTTCCAGTACCAGTAATTATACTTTGTAAGATCATATTTGCTCAATCCATCCCAGGCAAATTCTTTACCGCTTCTTGCAAACGGTAATTCATAAAATGGCGGCCATACATCACCGTCCATTCTGCGAATTCGTTCATGATCATCTCTTCTGCGATCATACCATAATCCATAGTTCTGTTCAATAGCCGTAATATTTTTGGCTAACATGGTATCCGTCAATGAAGTCAGATCATCGGTTAGTCCATTGCCGGTTCTGCCAGGCACATATCTTGTGATGGCAGGGCCTGCTTTTACAGCCCCATACGATCTTGATGAACCACTCCACCAGGGAACACTTGACCTTGACCCAATGACCAGTTGATCACCTCTAACCAGCCAGCCATTCTTTATTTGTAAAGCAGGCGCTTTACTAACAATTGATGGCTTTGGAATATCTGTTTCTCTGATTGTCTTGATATAATTACCAGGAAGCGTTAAAGGTTCTCGTTTCGGAGCTTCCTGTATATATTCTAATACAGTTTCTGCAGGAGTGTAAGCAAGTTTAGTCAATGCTGCAGCCTGTTCAACTGTAGGACTACTGGAAGCATCGGTTTCAATATCCATTACCTGCACACGGTCTTTCAAGGGCTTACCCAGCCTTTCTTTCAGTTGCTGGTAATACAGGCTTCTGGGTTCAATGCTATTATTGGATTCACCCCAGTACCCATCACCGGCAAATTGGCTCCATGACCCTAATGACCAGTTTTGAGCCGTAGGTGGTTTATAACAATCAATCCGGGCAGCTGAACAATTCCATAATACACTGTTGGCAATATTCCAGCCAGCTCCCTGTCCGTCCTGTCCACGGTTCATAAAGCTAATCGCCTGTCCATCTACAGTTACTACATCAAATAAAACTCCGGAAGACCAGCTATCCAATCCTCCGCTAAATCCATAAGGCTGTTGGGAATGGCATTGAACAAATGCATTGGGACCGGGAGCACAAAAGCCTGTTCCAAAATCATGCATGCCATTTTCTGCATAGCAGCGTTGAAAAAGAGTTTGCTGACCTTCAGTATAAAAAGTATTTCTTCGCTCCCCACCTATTTCTGAAATGGGTTGTTGAGAGATGCAGTCTTCAACAGTTGCCCTGGTAGAAGTTGCATAAACTGCAACTGCACTACCGACAAAATGCTTAAACACAACCTGACGCACCCATGTATCAATTGAATTATCTATACTGATTGCATTCCAGGCATGATCTTCATCTTTGGGATTTGCAGGATCATACGTTGATACCAGTTGAAGGTTTTCGACTCCACAATTATTGATACGTCCAGGCCATAAATAGCTAACAATATAAGCACTCCCATATTTCTTATCGAGTGCGGTTGTCAGGGGCCCATCAAAACTTATCCTGTTTTCATTCACGGCTGTGATTACATGATTCCATACTATGTTCCGCTGACCGGGCTTCCATCCTAAAGCAGTGATGCCTCCACCAAAATGATCCGTTCCCAAT
>CAMLGP010000387.1 GCA_946479535.1 uncultured Bacteroidota bacterium | reverse complement strand
ATAAACGTGTTATTTCTCTCGATCTGGCAGCCCTTGTGGCCGGTACCAAATACCGTGGCCAGTTTGAAGAAAGAATGAAAGCCATCATGAATGAATTGGAAAAGAACCGTGATGTGATCCTGTTCATTGATGAGCTCCATACTATTGTTGGCGCAGGTGGTGCCAGTGGTTCACTGGATGCCAGCAATATCTTCAAGCCAGCCCTGGCAAGAGGTGAACTGCAATGCATTGGTGCATCCACACTGGATGAATATCGCATGTATATTGAAAAAGATGGTGCGCTCGATCGCCGTTTCCAGAAAGTAATGGTAGATCCTCCAAGCGTAGACGATACAATATTAATATTGAACAATATCAAGTCTAAATACGAAGATTACCACAACGTGATCTACGATAATGAAGCTATTGACGCCTGCGTGAAACTGAGTGACCGTTATATTACTGATCGCCTTCTTCCAGATAAGGCCATTGATGTTATGGATGAAGTGGGAGCAAGGGTACACCTCAAGAATATCAACGTTCCTGAAAATATAGTTGATCTTGAAAAGAAGATCGAGGATGTGAAGAATGAAAAGAATAAAGTGGTAAAGAGCCAGAAGTTTGAAGAGGCTGCTTCTCTCCGTGATACGGAAAAGAGACTGGCTGAAGATCTGGAAAAAGCAAAGATCGACTGGGAAGAAGAAAGCAAACATAAACGTTATCCCATCAACGAAGAAGCTATTGCAGAAGTAGTAAGTATGATGACGGGCATTCCTGTAAAGAGAATGGTGCAGGCTGAAACGGAGAAACTTCGCAAAATGTCTGTTGATATGAAGGATATGGTGATTGGCCAGGATGAAGCGATCTCCAAAGTGGTAAAAGCCATTCAGCGTAACCGTGTTGGTCTGAAAGATCCGAAGAAACCAATTGGAACATTCATCTTCCTGGGACCTACAGGGGTTGGTAAAACCGAGTTGGCCAGGGCACTTGCCCGTTACATGTTTGATTCAGAAGATGCGCTGGTACGCATTGATATGAGTGAATACATGGAGAAATTCACTGTGAGCAGGCTGATTGGTGCACCTCCCGGATATGTAGGATATGAAGAAGGTGGACAGTTAACTGAAAGGGTACGCCGTAAACCTTATAGCGTAATCCTGCTGGATGAAATTGAAAAAGCACACCCGGATATATATAATATATTACTGCAGGTGCTGGATGATGGGCAGTTGACCGATGGTTTGGGAAGAAAGGTAGATTTCAAAAATACCCTTATCATCATGACCTCCAATATAGGGGTACGCCAACTGAAAGATTTTGGTGCAGGTGTGGGCTTTGCTACTTCAGCCAGAGTGGAAAATGAAGATGAAGCCAACAAGGCCGTAATTGAAAAGGCTTTGAAGAGGACATTCTCACCGGAATTCCTGAACCGTATTGATGATATAGTGATCTTTAATAGCCTGAGCAAGGAAAATATCTTCAACATTATAGATATCCTGATGAAAGGCGTAATGAAACGTCTTGCCAATCTTGGATTTAACCTGATACTTACAGAAGATGCGAAAGGCTTCCTGGCTGATAAAGGTTATGATGTTCAGTTCGGTGCCCGTCCGCTCCACAGGGCTATTCAGAAATACCTGGAAGATCCATTAGCAGAAGAGATCCTCAATATGAATGTGAAGGCAGGGGATACACTGGAAGCCGATCTTGATAAGGAAAATAATAAACTGAAGTTTAATTTCCGCAAAGTAGAATCCAAATCGAAAGCGTAAAATAGGCGAGTGGGGTTAGGCGAGTAGCTAGTAGGTTGGATACCTTTATAAAGTTTAAGGCGAACAGGAAAGATTCCTGTTCGCCTTTGTATTTATACAAATTATCATCCATAGTAGCTATTCGCTAAACCACACTCGCTTTCATCGGTAATTAGTAAATTTGGCGCGGCTTAGTAAAATCCCGGATGAGCAAAAAAATTATCATTACCATTGATGGCTGGAGCAGTTGTGGAAAGAGTACGCTTGCAAAGCAGCTGGCTAAAGCATTGGGCTATGTATATGTAGATAGTGGCGCCATGTACAGGGCAATTACCCTCTATTTCTTACGCAATCACGTTGACTGGACCGATAAAAAGGAAGTCAGGAAGGCATTGGAAGAAATTGTACTGGAGTTTCATTTCAATCTCAAAACAGAAAGCAGTGAGATGTACCTGAATGATGAAAACGTGGAATATGTGATCCGTGACCTGGTGATAGCAGAAAAGGTAAGTGATGTTGCTGCTATTAAAGAGGTAAGGGAATATGCGGTGGCCCAGCAGCAAAATATGGGAAAAAAGAAAGGAATTGTAATGGATGGCAGGGATATCGGCACTGTTGTTTTTCCCAAAGCAGAGCTTAAAATATTCATGACAGCAGATAACGCAGTACGGGTAGAGCGAAGATTCAAAGAGTTATATGAAAAGAACCCGAATATCACTATTGAAGAAGTCAAAAATAACCTCGAAATGAGGGATTATATAGATTCCCATCGCCAGGCCAGTCCTTTACGGCAGGCAGAGGATGCACTAGTTCTTGATAATACTAATATTTCCGAAGAACAGCAGCTCAAAATTGCCCTGGATTGGGCAATGACTAAGATCAGGAAATAGTTTTTCGGGAATGATTTGACGCTCAGTGTAAGGAGGGAATTACCATTTGTTTCTATGAAGGGTTAAACACCAGGACGCCCGTTCGGTTTTGTATAAATATCCGAACGGGCGCCTCTCTTTTTATTATAATAAGTTTATTGGGCTTTCTTCACATCCAGCAGGTCTACTTCAAATACCAAAGTAGAACCTCCGGGGATAGGTCCGTTATCATAAGTGCCGTATGCGAGCGTATGCGGGATATAGAATTTATATTTGGATCCTACAGTCATCAATTGCAATCCTTCTGTCCAGCCTGCAATTACCCGATTTAAAGGGAATGTAATAGGTGCACCACGCGCATAGGAATTGTCGAATTCCGTACCGTTCAGTAAGGTTCCTTTGTAGTTGACAGTTACACTATCAGTTGGTCCGGGTTTGGCACCCGTTCCTTCCGTAACAACTTCATATTGTAAACCGCTGGCAGTAGTTTTTACGCCGGGCTTTGTTTTATTCTGTGCCAGGAATGCAGTGCCTTCTGCCAGGTTACCTTTAGATTTTCCTTCCTGCGCCTTTGTCATGGCAGTATTCATGGTGGTATTGCAGGTAGCTTCATCCAGTCGCAATTTTTTTCCTGCCAGTACATCTTTGATCGCCTGGCTCAAAATTGTAGTATTTATATTGGTAATGCCCTGCTCTTTGTAAAAACTCGCAATGCTTACACCCATGGCATAACTGGTAGAATCATTCAGTGATTTCAGAGAGATCGGCGCTGCTGCCGTTGTAGCCTTTTTAACAGGCGTTTTTGGTTTTGCTCCGGTTTGAGAAAAACCGGCCACAGATACGGAAAGGATTAAGGCAAACAGAAATAACTTCTTCATAGATTGTTTTTAATTAAGGTGCAAAAATAATCGCAATCGCCGGTATTTCATATCCGTACCTGTTAATTTCAACTTTTACATGATAATTTCGCATAATGCAGGCTTTTGTAACACCAATTGAAGTCAGGTGGTCCGATCTGGACCCAAATGTACATGTCCGGCATTCAGTGTATTACGACTGGGGGGCGCTTTGCCGTATCCAGTTCCTGAGTACCCATGGGCTGACCACCGCTACCATGCAGCAAATACAGATTGGACCCATCTTATTCCGTGAAGAATGTGTATTCAAACGGGAGATAAGGCTGGGTGATCCTGTAACTATTAATGTAGAACTGGTGAAGACCCGCAAGGATTATTCAAGATGGACTTTCCGCCACACCATAATGAAGAATCCGGAAACAGTAGCGGCTGTTCTAACCGTTGATGGAGCCTGGATAGATATCGCAAAAAGAAAACTGGCTAATCCGTATGAAGTGGTTAAGGCAACGTTTGAAGCGATGCCGAGGGCAGAGGATTTTGCATGGACAGAATGAAGAAATTCTGCCGTGGTTCGTGTCTCACGAACCATGGCGTCGAAACATGACATGGAACCATTGCGTGGAATCACGGTGTGGGAAATTAGCGGCTGGTAGCTAGTGGCTCGCAAGATTTTACTTTTTTT
>CAMLGP010000386.1 GCA_946479535.1 uncultured Bacteroidota bacterium | reverse complement strand
GGATCGGCCCAGCCCCAAAGGTTAACAGTGGATTGCTGCTGCAATACCATGTTATTGGCAATAATTGCAGGTAGCCGTACAGTACCAAAAGTCAAAGAAGAAATAATACAAATAGCCAAAAAGAGTAGTAACCGCTTTTTCATAATATGAGCTTTATTCAAAAGAATTACATGAAGCAGTTAAAGATAAGAAGAGTTGAATTATTTTTATCTTTCCAGCTCAAACAGGTATAGATGATTAACAATTGGATTTTAAGAAGCTTTTTTTTCCTGATTTTTCTATTTGTTTTTTTAGGTAATCCTTCAGCCCAGTCAAGTGACATCGGCAGCTGGTTTAATTACTTCGGAAATCAGCAAATAAGTAAAAAATTGAACTGGTGGAATGAAGTTCAATATCGGAATTATAACGCCATTGGAGATATGGAGCAATTGCTTCTCCGTACTGGTATTGGTTACAATCTTTCAGAGAATAATAATAATCTGCTATTAGGTTATGGGCTTATTCTTTCCCGCCCCTATATTCCAGATACCAAAGAGAAGGATAAAATAACTGAACACAGAGTCTACCAGCAGTTTATTACCAGGCAGGAATTTGGAAGGGTTTTTATACAGCATCGTTACCGCCTGGAAGAACGATTTCTACCCTCAGATTTTCGCATGCGATTCCGGTACTTCCTTGGGTTAAATGTTGCCATCACCAAACCGAAAATGCAAAAGTCGGCCCTCTATGCTTCAGCCTATAATGAAATCTTTCTGAATTCTGAAAAACCGGTATTTGATAGAGATCGGGTTTATGGAGGTATGGGGTATGCTATCTCAAAAACGGTGAGGGTAGAGGCTGGACTAATGTATCAGATCTATGAATCACGAAATCGCCCGCAATTTCAGTTCGCAGTCTTTAACAATATGCCATTGTACAAAAAATAATATTCTCCTTGATAGTCTCTAAAGACCACCAGTAATTACTCTTTGTTACCGGAACCTGAAAATTTGTCTTTTTTTAACGGATCAGGTTTCTTTGGATGCCTGGCACTCCTTTTCTGATCGTGCAGCACAGTGGCATCATCAATAGAATGGGTAGCATGAATATCATCTTCCTTTTTAGCAAGCATCGCCAGTTTGATATAAAATTTTTTCAGGGTTGCCAGTTCATCTGCGGTAAGGTCCTCCACATCTATCAGGCGATTACTTGCTGTAGAAGTGGCTGCAATTAGCTCATTTAATTTTATCTGGATGGCGATAGTGTCCTTATTTTGTGATTGCTGGATTACAAATACCATCAAAAAAGTAATAATGGTAGTACCTGTATTGATCACCAGTTGCCAGGTATCCGAATAGTGAAATACAGGCCCCAATACACCCCAGATAATGATTACAAGAAAAGCAAGAAGGAAAGCGGCAGGGCTTCCGGCAGCTTTGGTCACTTTGGCGGAGAATTTTTCAAATGCGGCCTTAGATTTCGATTTTTTCGTTTTTTTGTGCATAAAGTATAGAGGTTAAGTGTGAACAATTCCACATGGGTATAATATCAAGATCAATACCGAAATTTATTCTATGGTCAGGTTTGAAACAGCATTAAGGAAATTTGATAAGCAGGGTGAAAAGACGGGCTGGACCTATATTGAAATACCCTCAGATATTGCAGCAAAGATAAAACCGGGTGAAAAGAAATCTTACCGGGTAAAGGGAAAACTGGATAATCATTTGTTAACGGGAATAGCTATGTTGCCAATGGGTGCTGGCGCCTTTATTATTCCGGTTAACGGGGATATGCGAAAAGCCATCGGCAAACGGCATGGTGCCATGGTTAAAGTGCAACTGGAAGAAGATAAAAAGCCCTTTCAGTTCAACAAAGATTTTATGAATTGCCTTTCTGACGAACCAGGGGCATCTCAATTCTTCAAAACCCTGCCCGGTTCCCACCAGCGTTATTTCAGCAAATGGATAGATTCAGCCAAAACAGAACCTACCCGGGTAAAACGGATAGCTCAGGCCGTTTCTGCCCTGTGCAAAAAAATGGGTTATGCTGAAATGATACGAAGCCAGAAGAAGGAATAGCTGGCTTAACCGCCTCCACTATATTTGCAGGATGATAAAGTCGATCAACGATTGCAAGCACCCATTTTTTATTGGTATTGCCGGCGCTGGCATGAGTGCCATTGCCCAGTATCTACAGGGTACTGGTAAAAAAGTTTCAGGGAGCGACCGATTCTTTAAGGAAGGTGAATATAATGATACCCGTCATAAACTGGAAGCTGAAGGTATTCAGTGTTTTTTCCAGAACGGGGAGGGGATAACAAACCAGACTGATCTGGTAGTGGTATCCGCGGCGGTAGAACATACAGTTGCAGAAGTGCAAAAAGCAAAACAGTTAAATATTCCCATCATTAAACGTTCCGAACTGCTGGCATTGATAGCCTTCAGTAAAAAAACAATTGCCGTTGGCGGAACCAGTGGCAAGAGTACAACCAGTGCCATGTTATTTGATATTATGGAGAAAGGCGGCCTGGAACCGGGTATTATCAGCGGAGCAGGTTTAGTGAGTTTGATCAAAAAAGGAAAGATCGGAAATGCCAAGGTGGGGAAGGGGGATTGGCTGATCATTGAAGCAGATGAAAGTGATGGATCCATTGTGCAGTATAAACCAGCCATCGGGTTATTGCTGAATGTAGATAAGGACCATAAGGAAATTGAGGTCCTGATGGATGTCTTTAATACATTCAGAAGTAATAGTAAATTATTTATCGCCAATCAATCTCATGCACTCGCCCGGCAATTATCTGCCAATATTGCAAATGATTTTTCCACTACAGAGGTGCCCGCAGGATACAGGGCTACGGATTTCAGGCAGGATGGTTTGGCAATTTCATTTAAAATAAATGAAGTGGATTTCAACCTTCACCTGGTTGGTCGTCACAATATGGAAAATGCACTGGCAGCCACAACAGTAGCAGCCATAGCTGGAGTGCCATTAAAAACCGCAGCTGATGCCCTTCGGAATTATGAAGGGATCTATCGCAGAAACCAGGTATTGGGACGAAAGCATGGAGTCTGGCTGATTGATGATTTTGCGCATAACCCAGTTAAATGCGCGGCTGCTATTGAAGCATGTCAGCCAATAGCTCCCAAAGTAATTGGCTGGTTTCAGCCGCATGGATACGGTCCAACCAAATTCCTGCGACATGATTTTGTAGAAGAGATCGGCAAGATATTAAGGCCTGCAGATGAAATATGGATGAGTGAAATATTCTATGCCGGAGGTACAACCACCAAAGATATTTCTGCAAATGATCTGATCAATGATCTTAAGCAAAAAGGCAGGAACGCTTTCTTTGCAGAAAACAGAAATGATTTCCTTGCAATGATAAGACCGCATTTAACTGATAATTGTGTACTGCTGCTAATGGGCGCAAGAGATCCATCACTCGAACAGTTTGCTCAGCAGATCTGGAAGGAATTGTAATTAAGCAAGACTGTATTCCATTGGCCGCTGTGGGGTTGCAGGATGGAACAGATACCAGCAAAGAGTCAATAAAAGACTGTATTTGGCATCGTCCTTTATTTTGATTTTGCCAGCCAGATCAATTAGCATATCCTTTTCTTCAACAGCCAGCTCACATACCGCGATAGGATGCAGCTTATCTTCCTGTTTATAGATGGTAAGGGAAGGGTCTTTGGAATTATTGTTGACAGAGTAGAAATAGCGTTCATTGTCAAGAATGATGAAATCCTCATTGTTTTCAGATCCGGTATGACCAATATGCACGCCATATTCATTGCGGAGCACAGTCCTGTTTTTCAAAAACCCTTCTTTACGGATAAGGAATACTCTTTTTTCATCACCATATTCTATGCGTGCTGCACTGGAAGCAGGATTAAATACCAGGGTTACCAGTTTCTTACCGTTGTTCCAAAGCGCATAAACTGAGTAACCAATAGTTGATGCAACCGCTTCCCATTTCATACTTAGATTATTTTGAGGTTTCGCTAATCGGGCAAAAAGTACATGAATAAATCAAGAGGGGGTGGTGCTTAACCTAAAATTAATATTAACTTCATATACGAAGGGTTCAGGGTGCAAAATCTGTGGACAAATGGCTTGAAATTCACGGAGTTTTGCATTTTTTACTTAATATGCA
>CAMLGP010000385.1 GCA_946479535.1 uncultured Bacteroidota bacterium | reverse complement strand
GCCCTGTTTTGTGATCAATCCCAGGTCAGACAGGGAAATAAACCGGCTATCCCTTACCCAATAATCCTTTGTTGACCGGATCATTACGTGATAGATCCCTTTGAATTCTGGCAATCGATCTTCAAATTGAGAGAAGTTCAACAGGCGGCCACCTCCACTCTTTGGCAATGCTCTTGCATCTATTTCCTTTTCGTAGATCACATCACCCAGCATTGCATCATTTCCATAATTGTTATAATAACCGCCTTCGTATTCGCCATCTCCTTCTTCACCGTCACCGTAACTTGAATAACTGGGTTGGGACTCCTGGGGATTATATCCATAACGTTGTGCCATCAACAGGTTATTCTCATATATTTTGGAGATGATCAGTTTTACTTTTGGCACATTGGTGATCTGCACTTCTATATTCTTACCCCCTTTTTTGGATAAGTAAACTGCCTTGCTATTGGTGAAATTGATCTTTGCTTCCAGCTCTCCAAATGCAAGGCTGCTGAAATAATCCTCTTTCAATACACCGCCGATCTTTCCGCGCAACCCCTTCTTGATGGTCAGCTCATAACTTTTTTCTGCATCAAACTTTTCACTATGAATAACAAACCCATTATCTGTAAATTCTGTGGTATAAGTAAGGGCAGGCTCAAACTTCAAAGAAGCTTTAAGGTCATCACCTGTTAGCTGCTGGCTGGTGGTTATCCGTATGGTACCTTCCACCCCATCATGCTCTGACACCACATTCTGAATGGTAAGCACGTAAGGAGAAGGAATGGAAAGGGTAGCATGGATGGGCTCATCTGTTGAATTACTGCCATTCTCCGGCCTCAATCCTTTTTCAATAGTGACCTTTGCATTAAAATCTTTGTCTTCCTGTTTAAGTCCATTAATGCGTACAGATATCTTATTATCCGTTGAAACAGTTAGCGGCGTATAATCCACTTTGTTTCCTTCCACCTCAATCACCAGCTTATCCTTCAGATCTGCAGGATTTATCCTGTAATTAAAGAAAAGATCAAGCTGCGGCACTGCAACCCTGCTTCCCTCATCCAGCAGCATCCAGGTCACCAGTGAATTATCGAGGGTAAGTTTTGGAGTATGGAATTTTATATCATTTCCGCCTTCCACCTTATCATATTTGCTGAAGCGCAATACAGCTCCTTTAACTTTGGCGGAATAATTAGTTGCCGGCAATAACGGCTGGGAAGGCGAAAATACCAGTTGATCCGGGCTTTCCCAGCGAAAGCGGCCAGGAATGGCTGGGTCAAATGAAATAAATTCGGTTGAGTCCCACACATTAAGCATGGTATCTCTTACCATGGACTGGGAAAACCGGAATGTAAGATTGCCCAGTTGGGGCACTTCTTCTTTTGCATTGGTGTAGGTAAGGCTAACAGCTTTTCTGTTACAGGCAATCAAAAAAAGGATAGCAACGAAAATCGTTGAAACTAGGATTTTGACACGCATAGAGGGGTCTGGTTAAGTGGTTCACTTATGGAATGAAAAGTTAAAGCAATTTGCCGAGGCAAAAAATTCACCCGGTATTTCTTTTTAAACATAAAAGCTTATCCGACTTTTGGCCGGGGAATCCAACATTAATATGGCAGGAAAGCTAAGGAGGAATATCCCGTGATGGCCGGGACGAGTCAGCAGTGTCCATAAAGAGTTGTAAAGAATTTGAACGGAAAATTAATAGTGCAAAGGAGCTATATGCAAATCCGGAAAGATAAATATTTGTTAAGTAGAATAAAACGCGGCCTAATTCGATTGCTCAAAGTGGTTGCAATCACTATTCCAGTGATCTTCCTTCTTTTCTTATTACTGAATATACTTTTCCCTTTAAAAGATACTATTGAATACTCCACAGTTGTAACTGATAATAAGGGAGACCTGGTTAATGCCTACCTCACCACTGATCAGCAATGGCGCATGAAGACTGAGCTTTCCGAGATCTCACCCCTGCTCAGAAAAACGATTATTGCCAAGGAAGACAAATACTTCTATTATCACCCGGGAGTTAATCCCTTTGCCGTAACCAGGGCCTTTTTCAAAAACCTCTTCCGGTTGAAACGTACTTCCGGAGCAAGTACTATTACCATGCAGGTAGCCCGTGCCATGGAACACCGCAAGCGGAATTTTGGCAGTAAGGTGATTGAAATGTTCAGGGCCTTTCAGCTGGAATGGAAATACAGCAAGAACGAGATCCTGCAGTTATACCTGAACCTGGTCCCCTATGGCGGGAATATAGAAGGGGTAAAAGCAGCTTCCCTTCTCTACTTTAAAAAGAATCCCGACCATCTTTCCCTGGCAGAAATTACCGCTCTAAGCATAATTCCCAATCGTCCTTCTTCACTGGTGATTGGAAGGAATAATGAAGAGATCATTAGAGAGCGTAACCGCTGGTTGCAGTTTTTTGCGGAAGAAAAAGTATTTACCCAAAAAGAAATTGAAGATGCCCTTTCAGAACCTTTGACCGCAAGCAGGGGAACTGTACCTCATTATATTCAGCATCTTGCCTGGAAAATGAAAAAGCAGGGTGGTCATCTGATACCAACCACTATCGATCTCAACACACAGCTCAAGACAGAAAAGATAGTGGAGGATTATGTACGGGCGCAAAGGCTGAGAAATATTCGTAACGCTGCAGTAGTGATCATTGATAATAAGTCGCATAATGTAATTACCTATGTTGGGTCTTCCGGTTTTGGAGATACCACAGATGGCGGACAGGTCAACGGCGCCAATGCCATCCGCCAGCCTGGGAGTACGCTGAAGCCCCTGCTTTATGCGCTGAGTTTTGATGAAGGCCTGATGACACCAAAGACTGTTTTAACTGATGTGGCCGTCAATTATGAAGGTTATGCCCCGGAAAATTATGATCAACACTACAATGGATATGTAACAGTAGAATATGCGCTGGAACATTCCCTGAACATACCTGCTGTAAAAACACTAAGGCGGGTGGGACTTGATCAGATGATCGCCAAACTGAGCACCTGCAATTTCAGGCAAATCCAAAAGGACCGCCGCAAACTGGGCCTATCCCTTATCCTGGGTGGTTGTGGTACAACGCTGGAAGAATTGACAGGGCTTTTCTCTGTTTTCGCTAACAACGGAGTTTACATATCTCCCTCTTACCTGCAGGATGAGACAGGGCACCGCCATTCACAGATTGTGAGTCCTGCTGCCAACTATATGATCAATGAAATTCTTTCACGTGTTGACCGTCCCGATTTTCCGCTTAATTGGGCCTCTACAGAACATATGCCCAAGATTGCCTGGAAAACCGGGACCAGCTATGGGAGAAGAGATGGCTGGAGTATCGGGTATAATAAGAACTATACCATTGGAGTATGGACTGGAAATTTCTCCGGAACGGGTGTAGCGGACCTAAGCGGCGCCAATATTGCCACCCCACTGTTGTTCAGAATATTTAATACTATTGATTACGACAGTGATGAAGAATGGTTTACCCAGCCTGAAGACTGTGAGATCAGACAGGTTTGCAGTGAAACCGGTATGGTCCCATTTGATCATTGCGAAAACCGGGTTACCGATTATTTTATTCCGCTCGTTTCATCCACGCAGGTATGTAATAATTACCAGGAGATCATGCTAAGCCCCGATGAACATATTTCCTATTGCAGAACCTGCGCGCCACAGACTGGTTATAAAAAGAAATGGTTCCGGATAGTTGATCCTGATATGCAGGCATGGTTCAGCGTTAACAATATTGCATATGACAAGATCCCTGAACACAATCCTGATTGTGAACTGATCTTCAAAGGAAATGCTCCCTATATCACCTCTCCTGCCAATGGAACGGAATACCTGATCAATAAAAAAGCTCCTGAACCATTACAGTTAGTTTGCAAAACCGCCAATGATGTAACCAGGGTCTACTGGTACATTGATAATAAATTTTTTAAAAGTTGTAATGCGGGAGAAAAACAGTTCTTTATCCCTACAGAGGGACCTGTAAAAATTTCCTGTACAGATGACAAGGGAAGAAACAGAGATATAAAGATTACAGTAAGATTTGTAAATCTTTAAGTAAGTAGTCAAAAGTAAATAACGCGTGTTAAGTCTTTCTACTTTTGACTCTTTATTTTGTCTTTAACGTGATCAGACAAACGTATGGATAA
>CAMLGP010000384.1 GCA_946479535.1 uncultured Bacteroidota bacterium | reverse complement strand
ATAGTCATTGGCACATTAATATGTTCCTGGTCTCCAAAATAACAATCAGCAAGAGGGTTTCCTCCCGAAGAGTCTATCAATTTCAATGAAAAAAAACCTCCTCCTATGAGTGGTGACTCTGTAACACCGTTTTCATATCCGGAAATAGCCATCCCTTCTTTGGGAGAAGGAGCAGTGTAAAAAAAGCGGGGAACACCTGCGCCTCCACTTGCTCGGGCCCACTTAACATTATAAGCAGAATCAAACCGGATATATTTTGTCTGGTAAGAAATACCTGGTTGCAAGCTCAGGCTAACTGATCCGGGTGATATTAAATAAATGCTTTTACCCGATTTAACCATTTGACTATTTCCAATACTAAAGCCACCAACCAGCGTATTGGGAACATAGGTTTCTCCGATTAATGCCGCCTTCAATACATTGCCGGCGGTATCCAGGTGCATATATCCGCCGATAGTGGGAACATTATTGATACCTGTTGATCCTGTAATATTTATCAGCAGGGTTGAATCAACACTGATTATCTCTTTCCCTGCAATACTGCCAGTGGCCGCCTGATAGTCTTTAGACCATATTGTATTCCCTGTGGTATAATCAATCTTGGAGAGGAAATAACCGGAACCTCCACCAACATTATACACCAGCCATCCACCCATGTAAAGGAAATTATCCTTTAACGTGACATACTTGAAATAGGTGGTAACAAAATTATTGTTATCATACTCTTTTTGCCAAACCTGGTTACCCGTACTACTTAATCTGATCAAATAGACCCTTCCTGTTCCCAGGTAAACTCCAAGCGCTGCAACCCCACCATCAGGTAAGGCGGTCATGCCTGCACCTTTGAACATATTAAAACCAGGGATCTCTAACACCTTTGACCATAGCAGATTTCCCGCATTGTCCAGTTTAAAGATATAATGCCTGTAATCTAACTGACCAAATGCAAACTGACCTCCGTCAGCAGCTTCAATTGAAGTACTGATCTCTGCTATTCCATTTCCTGTAATTTTCCTACCCCATTCCACACAACCATTCTCTTTCGTCTTTATCATCAACCCCTGGGGCTTTTCATTCCAAAACCAGAAATCTTCATAATTGCCTGTCATCATATATCCGCCAGTAGTAATTCCAGTAAGAGAAGTAACTGTCTGTCCACGTCCTTCGTAACCATATAATCTCCTGGAGTTATCTGTGTTGGCTGGAGCAGTTCCTGGATAAAAATAGTAGACCGTTGCTGTGTCTGAACAGGTACCATTAAATGCAACAAGCCTTACTTTAGTAAGTCCGGGTTGAAAGTACCAGTACATGGGCTGCTGCGGGTAGAAATCATAATTACCAAAGATCCACTTGTAGCTGGTTGCATTAATGCTGGCGCTGGTAAATAAAACCCGGGTATTAGGCATCGTTAAAATAGAATCGCTGGTACCAGGGTCAATCACTGCTTTCACTCCACAGGGATTAGTGCCCTGTGAAAGCGCAATGGTGTTAAGTAACAGGAAAAAGCTGACAAAGCAGCTTAAGGCTCTGAATTTCATGGTGGTAAGGGGGGCATCAATCTGTGGCTCGATAGCCTGCTAAAATAGAAAAAGCTGTAGAGATTTCAAATAAGAGCCAGGGAAAACAGCCAACGCATTAAGAGGCATTCAATTAGCATTGCTATTATCCCTGCGATCCGGAGCGGCATGTCCCCTCCCATTTCACTTTTTCCCTCAAACACCCGATATTACCCCCAAATCTGGCCCACCATTTGAAATATTTCTTTAGCAGTACATTTACGTTTTCTTAAAATCAGGTATTTTTTTATTTTTACAGTATGGCATCGATCAAATCAAATGTATCCACAGACAGCCGGAATGAGGTAGACGTGATGACCAGTCACGAAGAACCCTGCTCTCTGATAGTTTGGAACGATGAGGTCAATACATTTGAACACGTCATCGAAACCCTCATCCAGATATGTGGTCATACCCAGGAACAAGCCGAACAATGCTCCTACATCATCCATTTCCAGGGCAAATATGCCGTTAAAGAAGGCTCATACGAGGAACTCAAACCCATGTGTGACGCTATCACCGAAAGAGGTATCGGCGCTACCGTTGAAGTTATTGCCGAATAACGCTTACTTTAACTGCTTTAGAACTAAATCCCGATTAACTGTTGAGAACTAAAATCCCAATAGCTATCGGAAGGTCATTACCCCCTTGCAGTTATGCCCCTTTTTGCATTAGATAATGAACTCCTTTTTCCTCCGCCTTCACTGGCGGAACCAGACGGATTACTCGCCATGGGCGGCGACCTCTCCCCTGAACGTTTATTACTGGCCTACCAAAATGGCATCTTCCCCTGGTATGAAGGATCTCCTATTTTATGGTGGTGCCCGGACCCCCGGTTTGTACTGTTCCCAAAAGACATAAAGACCCACAAAAATATCCGCCGGATGATGCGGAGTAACGAATTTGAATTCACCATCAATAAAGCATTCCCACAGGTGATTCATAATTGTAAAAAGATCTACCGGCCCGGACAGGACGGCACCTGGATCACCAATGAAGTAGAAAAAGCCTATATCAAAATGCATGAACTGGGCTATGCTACCAGCGCTGAAGTATGGAAAGAGGGAGAACTGGTTGGCGGTGTTTATGGAATGAAACTCGGAAAAGTATTCTTCGGTGAAAGCATGTTTAGCAAAGTCACTAATGCATCGCGACTGGCATTTATCACCTACGTAAAATTATTACAGGAAGAAGGAATCGAACTTATCGATTGCCAGGTGTATACTGAATACCTGGAAAGCCTCGGCGCCAAAATGATAGAACGGAAAGGTTTTATCAGATTGTTGAAGAGCCTTCTTTGACAGCATTCTAAACCGCTTCAGTTAACCCTGAACTTTCCACCAATATAAATAGTTGAATACTCATAGCATGTAATCCCCTGTATGCTATTATCTAAACTGTTCCTACAAAGCACCTGACAGCGTAGCACATTCATCTCACATAGTTTGTACAGAGATGTTAAGTGCGGCCGGATTCCGTGATTGCCAGACCCCAGGGCCATTATGATTGCGTGCTGAGTGCGTGCTGAGTGCGCGAGTTACTCACCCTGACTGCGTGGTGAGTGCGTGCTTTTTTGATCATTTTCGCATTGAAAACAAGATCAAAATGATAAGATGAAGAATGCGTGATCAGCATGATAATTAGATGATAATAATACAAAAATCAGGCTGAATTTTCAAAATCTCGAATTCAAATAATGCGGTAACATATTTCTCCACGTTGGCCAGTCATGCGTCCACTCCTCTCCCCAGATATCCAATTCATAGAAAAGATTCTTATCGTATAATAGTTTGGCAAATCGTCCTGCACTGCCCGGATCTTCATGAGCGCCACTTCCCGAAAGTATATGAATATGCCTGCTCTTGCGGATATCTTCCAGTATCCCATGGTCCGTTAGATTAGGGATATAATGCATGGGGCTGTTGAAGTATACATTATCGTCATAATGCCCATCAGTATATTCAGTGAGATCATACACTCCACTCATGGCAATAACTCCATTGATAAGATCAGGACGTTTAAGAAATAAATTCATGCTATGTAATGCCCCGAACGATGCACCACAGGTAATGATCGGTGTATCCTGGCTGGTATGCGTACGTATATATGGTATCACTTCATTAAACACATAACTATTCCACTGCTGATGACGAACAGATTTTTTCCAGGGATCCATCTGCTTATTCATCCAGCTTTCATTATTGATGCTGTCTATAGAAAACACTTTCACCTTGCCTCCATCAATAAATGGTGCCAGTGAATCCATTAATTGAAACCGCTCATATTCCAGGTAATCCGCTGCAGCCGTAGGCACCAGCAACAATGCAAAGCCATAATCTCCATAAGTGGCTATAGGCATTTCTTTATTCAACGATGGACTGTACCATGATGCCAGCTGTCTTATCATGTGGTGATGTTTGAGAGACATAAAGCTCACGTAGTTTTGCCGACTGTTAATATATCACCAAAACCACGTGAGCAAATTTATGATAATAAGGCCCGTTGGGCATTAAACTAATAAGATCAAAAAAAAAACCCTTTATCCCTACTATTGTGTTCTGATGCAATCCGCGCCTGTATTGGCTCCTGC
>CAMLGP010000383.1 GCA_946479535.1 uncultured Bacteroidota bacterium | reverse complement strand
CAATCCAGCCACTTGATCATCACTTCAGTATACTTTCCGTCTGTATCCATTCTTGGACCGTAAGCATTGAAGTAGCGCAGGGCTACATAATCCAGACCGTACATGAATTTATAACTACGGAACAATTGCTCACCCCACATCTTGGCAGCACCATAGAAAGTCTGGTTATTATAAGGATTGTCTGTTTCCGGTGTTGGGAAATGCTGAGCCAGTCCGTATACGGAAGCACTGGAGCTATAGATCACTTTCTTCACTTTATGCTTCACACAGAGTTCAGCTACTTCAAACGTTGATTTCAGCATTACATCAAATCCATCGCGTGGATTGGCAGCGCAGGCATTGATGCGCAGGGCAGCCATGTGAAACACATAGTCAGTACCCGCAATGCATTTTTCCAGCAGGGCTGTATCCCGCATATCCCCCTGATGGAGCTCAATAAGCGGATTATTGATGAAGGACTTCATGTTCTCTCTGGAACCTCTGATAAAATTGTCGATAATGATGATCTTCTTGGGTTGCAAGGGTAAGAGCTGTTCTATTACATAAGAACCGATGAACCCTGCACCTCCTGTAACCAGGATGGTGCTTCCTTTAACTTTGTTAGGCATGTTGCGTACTGTTTAGACTTAGTATTATAATTCCTGATATGATTAAGGTGAACCCGGCAAATGACACCAGGTTGATTTGATCTTTAAATATGAAGTAACCGGCAATAATGGTCAGGATAAAATTGATCCCTGCAGAAACCGGTATAACAAATGTGAAATGGCCTACTGATAATGCTTTAAACATTACCAATGCTGATAAGAATATGATCACGAAAGCTCCAATTACCTGAATATCCAGGAGGAACTTTATCCAGTCGCCCAGTTCATTCAATACCCTTCCTTTCAGCTTCCATTTGATAAGCGCTGCCCCTGATACATTCAGTACCGCGTAGAAAAAGCAGAATATGACGGCTTTCATCATTTTTTATCAAGTTGAATTACTTCGTCAACAATAAATACAGGGCGCTTGCGACTTGAATCCAGCGTACGCCAAAGATACTCCGCTATGATACCCAGTGAAATATTCGTGATACCAAAACCTACCAGCAGGATTGACATCAGCATCGGCCAGCCAGAGGCAAGGTCATCCCAGACCAATTTGCGTATGATGATGTATACGTTCCAGATCATCCCTGACACAAAGAATAATATCCCTACAATGGATACCAACCTGATCGGCGCATAAGAGAACGCTACAAATGAATCAATGAATAATTTGATCTTGCGGGACATGGTCCATTTGGACTTACCCACTTTACGCTCCGCCTTATCATAAAAAATACTTTCTGAACTATAGCCAAGCGTTAATATCTGTAATTGAATTGATGAATTTTGTTCAATATTCGCATCCAGGTTACCTTTTACTTTCCGGCTGAAGAATACAATATCAAATCCTTTACCGGGAAATCGCTTATCAACAAACTTCCGCATCAGGCTTGCGTAGAACTGTGAGAAACGAGTCTCAAACCAGCCGTTATCTGTTGTTTCGCGGAAGGCGTATACTATATCAACATTTTTGGTAGTAGCCAGTTCATAGCTCCTGTCTATCAAAGTCAGGGGATCCTGCATATCAGCAGGCAGGAAGATCACATAATCACCAGAAGCATGTTTGATACCTGCACGCACTGCTGCCTGTGCACCATAATTCTTGGAGAGCTTTAAGACCTTGACCTCGTAATTACCGAATTGCTGTTCCTTTAATAATTCAATTGAGTTATCAGTGGATCCATCATCTACCAATACCATTTCTACCTGATAAGGCTTATTAACGAAATAATTATTCAGGGTGCTGACAAGGTTGGGAATATTGCCAGCTTCGTTTAAAAATGGAGTTATGATACTGATCTTGTTCATGGTACGTGGTGGAATTAATTTTGAAATTTTGAAATCCCGAAATTGGGAAATTGCAATTTCGAGATTTCCCAATTCCAAAATTTCAAAATCCTATGTTCTGCTATTTATGATCTCTACAATTTTTCTGACAGAGGTCAGCTCTTCAATTTCTTTCATCGAAAGGTCAAGTCCAAATGTACTTTCCAGTTCAACCACCAGGTTCAGGTGATTGAGGGAATCCCATTCAGGCACCATTGGCTTCTCCGTGTTCATATCCACTTCTACATCATTGCCCATTGCTGCCTTGAACACTTCTTTAACCTTTCCGAGAATTTCGTCTTTATTGATAGTACTCATAATTATAATGCTTCAGAAAAATAATAAAAGAAACCGGTATTTTTTAGTGTACCAGCTCCGGTGATTCCTTCTGCAACGCTGTATAAAAAGTCTTGGCTGGCGCATTCTTGGCTGTTTCTTTGAACAGTACCCCATAGATCTCCGCGCCACGCTGTGCCAGATCTGCCTTTACATGGTTATAAAAATCGTTTTCAATCAGGCGTCCCAGGGCGCGACAACTCATCAGGAAATTGCGCATCACCGCCTTGCTATCCTTTACCTCCATTAAGATCAAACCCACCAGGCCATAATCACCAAACTTGTCTGCCACCTTCAGTGAATAGATCAGGTTGCCTTCCGCTATGAATTTCTCCAGTTGAGGTATGGTGAATATTTCCTTATTGAAATTGAACTGATTGGTCTTTTCAGTTAGCTGGGAGAGGCGTGGAAACTCATTGGTATTATTCACCACCACATCCATCTTAATCTCCAGGCTTTTTACATAATCTTCAAAAGATCCAACTGAAGCTTTCACATCATTTCGCTTCTGCTCTGCATAATATTGTTCTGTTTTACCGAGGTCTTCTTTCGTCAGTCGTTTCCTTTTAAAAACATAGTTGTTGGTCAGCTTGAGAAAATCGGTATATACTTCCGTCAGTTTAACAGTTGTCACTTCAGGGAGGAGGCTATTGATAGACTGAAGCTCAAACTCATTATCATCTATAAAAATGAAGGATGAAAGGCCCACGCTTAATTCTTCAGCCGCCTGTTTCAGGTTCTCAGCCTTATTGATCCAGTTTACTTTTTTAACCAGGAAATCATCCCATTTCAGCGGCATGTTCAATTCTTCAAAGGCGGCCTTCACATCCGCTTCGTTGTTCTTGGAACAAAGTCCGAGTATGAAACCTTCTTTTTTCTTTTCTACCAGGAATTCCTGCAGGTAAAAATAGAGAATGCCTTTGGCATTTCTGTCGCACTGAATGCCATCCATTCCATCTTCACCCAAAATACCACCCCAGAGGGTATTATCGCAGTCCAGGAATATCGCTTTCTTTTCAGGCTGGCTAATGAACTGTATGAAATTTTCCAGTTCAACAGTCAGTGCTTCCAGCATCGGCTTGGTATAGGGCATCTGGTAAAGGAAGCCCAGCTTGAAATTATACGCCTGGTTTAATCCAATCTCAGTTACAATTGCTTTGAAATCGTAGAAATAAATATTGTTACTGTTCAGCAGTTTTTGCAAAACAGGCTGTTGTTGCAGCAATACCTGCTCATGCTGTCCTGCATTTGATTTTAATACAGAAGTATGACGGCCGTTGAACAGGTTATTTGATACCAGGATGTTTCCTGTGAATTGCGTTGAAAGATTATGAACGGCATCCAGTATCTCGGTGATATAAGAATCGGCATAGCGGAAGAAATAGCTGTCGAAATGCACAATCAAAATATCTGTGCCGTCCAGCTTTCCACCTGCCATTAATAATTCAGGTACAATTTTATCCGAATAGGTATTTTGCTTAACGGAAATGCCATTGCTTCCATTCAGCTTTTTTGCTATCGGGTCAAAAGTGATATCTGATATGATCGAAATGTTCATGTTCTGTTATAATAAAAATTCTACTACCTGCCTGTTTCTTGAATAGTAAAATTAAACGGGCCTGTTATCAAACAATATGGCCGGGATGGGGCCTTTTACGGCACGACAGGCCCAGGAGCCGGGCAGCAGTCCTTCAATTACGGCACGGTCTATCGCTTCGACCCGGTCAGTGGCTACAGTCTGCTGCACACCTTCAATGGCGCGGACGGCGGCTTTCTGTCCGGCGAACTCCTGGAGGACAGAAACACGACCGGCCTGTTTTACGGCGCGGGCGACTCTGTCGTCTTTCGCGTGGATACGGCTCAAAATATCGCGGTGCTGCACGGCTTTTCCGGCCCGGACGGGCTGATCGCGAA
>CAMLGP010000382.1 GCA_946479535.1 uncultured Bacteroidota bacterium | reverse complement strand
TCACTCCTCTGTCACTCACCAATGCAATCAAACCCAGTACGGGACCAATAGCCAGAATGGTAAAAATATACCGGGTGTTCTCTGCATTTATTAACGCGTTTATCAACTGAATGCTGACAATGGTTATGGCAAATCCAATACTATTTACTATAGTAAGTGAGGCTCCTTTGGAAGCAGGAGGTGCATTATGCGCAATAAGTGTAGAGAACATCGGCGAATCGGCAACAATCGTCATTCCCCATATAAAGAGAAAAACAAACAATAGTGGAGTGGTATGCGTGGAAAATACTAACGGTGAAAGCAAACAGCAGATACAGGAAATAAACAGTGCAGTTGTAGCCACTCTTTTGGGCCCCTGCTTTAATGAGATCATGCCACCCAAAACACAGGCAATGGAACCTGATGCAATGATCAGGAAGGTCACTAATGAAACTGTAAAGCCTGCTTCTGGAGTATGTAATTTGTAATATGCCAGAATTACCGGTACAAATACCCAGAATGCATAGAGTTCCCACATGTGACCAAAATAGCCCAATGCAGCAGAACGGAAATGTGGATTGGCGAATCCTTTGAGAAAAGCAAGCAGGCTGGGCTTTTGTCCGGGTTTACGATGAGGACCATCCGGAACCAATAACAACATAGCCACGCCACCCAGTACGGCAAGAAAAGAAGTAGCATAAACCACATATTTCCATGGAAGGCCCGCCTCGCCGGCGGACAATCCTGTAGTAACTGTCTTTAATAAATGGGGGAATGCAGTTCCCAATACCAGTGCACCCAGTAACCAGCCGAGTGATTTACCCAGGCCCTGCTGATAATAATCGGCTGCTATTTTCATACCTACCGGGTAAATACCTGCAAGAAAGAACCCGGTTAGAAAACGGAAGGATAATATAACCGGAGCATTGATCCCATTCATAAGGATGGCAAGATTGAACAGGGCTGCTATCAATGCACTAAAGAAAAAAACTTTGGAAGGAGAGAATCGATCAGCAATACTTAATAATGCAAATACAAGTGTGCCGGAGATAAATCCAAATTGTACAGCACTGGCCAGGTGGGCTACATAATCAACTGGCAAATTGTAAATGCGTACGATATCATTTATAATGGCATTTCCGGCAAACCATAGAGAGGTGCAGAAAAATTGAGAGATAACAATTACAGGCAATATCCTTTTCATGTGCAAACGATCTGTTAGAAATTCTTTACTTCCTACAACCCCTCTTTCTTTATTGGTATGCTGAGGACAAATACAGCACTTGCTTTATGTTCTTTGAATACAAGCTTTGCATGCAGGCGTTCCAGCTTTTCAGCTAATTCAGTACGGTGCCGCAAATTGGTGAGCATGGCCTTATCCTGGGTAGCAGTATCAAATTCTAAAGTATAAACCAGGTTAGGCTTCTCATAAGTGATATGAACGCGACAGTTCCTGGCTCCGGTCCTCAACATATTGGTCACGCCGCTTTTGAATAACCAGAAGATATCATTCCGGATATTCATTTTAAGCTGTACATGCTCTGCCTTTTCCTCAATCAATACATCCACTTTATCATTGTACTTAACTTCCAGAGATTCTATATATTCCCTGTAGCGTAGCATGAATTTCTCCAGGCTATCATTATTGGGATCAATATTCCAAAGGATATCATCCATTGCCAGGGTCATATTCTGGCTCTTGGTACGGATCTGTTCAATAAACTCAATTGATTTATCAGGTTCGGTCTCTGCTTTCATCCGCGCTATTTCACTTAGTATGGTGATATTGCTCAGGGTGGTATTAACTTCTTTGTGAAGATCATCAGCAATATGACTTCTCATCTGCAGAATGGCGGTCTTTCTTTTGATACGTTCATTATCAAACCAGAAAATTAATCCCACAATCAATAAGGCTATAATGCAGTAAAACCACCAGGTTTGCCAGAAAGGAGGAGTAACTTCAATGGGAAAGCTGGTTATTGATTCTTTACCATCCCCATTCTGGCTTTTCAGTTGCAGTGTATATTCCCCGGGTGGGAGGTATTGGTAAATGATCTCATTATTGGTTGCCAGTTTCCATTCGTCATCCAGGCCATCCAGTTTGTAATACATGTAATATTTATCACGGTAAGTAAGGGTGCTGAGATCAAACCGGATAAAAGTATTATCATGCTTTAATAATAGTTTTTGTAAATGCAGAATGGAATCAACACTGGCAGGTTCTTTTCCCAAAACAATCCCTGTGATCCTTATAGGTGGCACATCTTTTCTATCGATCGCTTTTTCAGGATCAAAAAACAATACATCCTGCGGTGTGGCCATTGCTATCCTGCCATCCCGTAATAAGGCGGCGCCTGAAACCTGCAAGATATCAGTGGTAATGCCATCTGCAGCATCATAAGTAACATACAACCTCTTTTCAAGGTTTAACCGGTATAAGTTTCCGTCACAACCTACCCACAATCTTCGTTTTTTATCCAGCACAAGGTTAGTGATATGTTCTGCAGGCAACCCATCATTGGGAGTAATATAGGTGAAGGTATTGGTACGCATATTCAATATGCATAAACCTTCGCTGGCAATTAATAAGGTGCTGTCGTTATACTGAACAATATCCGAAGCCCCATTATTCAATAATCCTTTTTTATCATCAGGATTGCCGTGGTATTGATTGATCAGTTTGCCGGTGTTGCGTTCCAGTTCAAATACTCCATTGTTAGCGGTGCATACCCAAATGTGTGTGCGACTGTCTTCATACAACCTGAATATATCCCCTCCTTCTGCCAACACTTTTTTAAATGCATTTGCTGTATCCTGCCAGTTTCCCTTTTCACATTTAACTACCAGCCCGGATGTGGTTCCAATCCAGGTATTACCTGCCCCGTCATCCATTAGTTGAGAAATCCTTTCATCCTTTAGCAGTGATGGATTAATGGAATTGACCTTGCCAGTTGCGGGGTCAAATATCTTCAATTCACCGGTATGGGTGCCAATCCATATCTCTCCATTCTTCTTTTGCATCATACTGCTGGCGTGAAGGGCTTTGTTGATTGGATCAGCCTGTGTAACAGGGTTAGGAACAGGCTGCAACTGTTCATTATAAGAAAAGATACCGGACCCCCAGGTACTTACCCAAATACCATTGTTACGGGTATGCACTATGGTAGAAGAAGCGTTAACGAAGGCAGTGGTATCATTCGGGCGTTTGTTTTTAAAATTTTGAAAGACCTGCGCATCGGTATTAAAACGATAAAGACCCTCATTGGTACATACCCATACATTTCTTTCTTTGTCTTCATACATCCTGCTCACATAGGTATAATAGATACCATTTTGCTGAAAGGCATCGCTGTTGATGGTAATAAACCGGTTCTCCGCCGGATTAAACCATGCAAGCAGGCCCATGCCATATATCCATACTGTACCATTGCTTTGCTGGAACAGGTTCCATATTTCATAATAGGACTCAGCTTTCCAGGGGCGTATATTCTCATACTTCTGGAGTCTATTGGTTTTTGGTTGAAAACTGTATAAGGTTGGCTGCAACGCACCAAATGGAATCCAACTTACTACCCACCGGGTGCCATCTCCTGAATAAAAAGGATAACGTGCATTTTTAATACGGGAAAAACTGTCCTGAACTGCATTACCGGTTTGAGCAGGCATAAATTGTTTTGCCTTTGGTTCATATAGCAATGAACCCTGTTTGCCGGTATACCAGTAATTGTTTGATACCGGGTCAACTGCCATATCACCTATTGAATACCCTGCAGGAGGTGACGGCAAAGGATAGTTATTGTCAAAAGAATGTTTAGCCTCATCATAAACAAACTGTTTACCATCGGCAAAAATGATCACTCTTCCATCTCCATCCTCCATAATTTTTCTAACCATCATCACGGGCATGGAAAGAGGTGTGGGAGAAAAACTAAGATCGGCGGTATTAAATATTCCGGCAGTTTTGTCAAATACAAGCCATAGCCGGCCCTTCTTATCAAAGTAGAGATGGTTGATTTCGTTTACAGGAATGGAATTGGCCTTACCGGGTATATGGCGGAAATTAAGGAAGCGATGCCCATCATATCGTTGAAGACCATTTTGGGTTGCAAGCCATAAATAACCTTGTTGATCACGTGTAACCTGCAAAACGGTATTGGAAGCCAGGCCATCCTTCTTGGTAACCCTGCTAAATATGACACGGGAGGGAAGTTGTGCCAAAGAGCAAATGGATAATAA
>CAMLGP010000381.1 GCA_946479535.1 uncultured Bacteroidota bacterium | reverse complement strand
AATGTTGAAGTTAACAAAGCTGGACTTGTGGACATTCTGGGTGATGCAGGCAGTGTGAATGTGCAGGGAGAGGATGTAAAAAAACTGGATATCTATGCCAATAATCAGTTTATGGGAGTCTTGCAACATGGTATAAGTTGTGCAGGCATTGCCAGTGAAGAAATTGATGATTTCATTGCGTTCAATGATAATGTAAGCAAGAACTCCAAATACGTTTGTCTCTTTGATCCGCTGGATGGAAGTGGAAACATAGATGTAAATGTTTCCATCGGTACCATCTTCGGGGTTTATCGTCGCGTATCTCCGCTTGGATCTATTGCAGTCAAGGATGATTTCCTTCAAAAAGGGTTACAACAGGTAGCAGCTGGTTATATCGTATATGGGTCTTCCACCATGCTGGTTTATGGAACCCGCCGGGGTGTAAATGGATTCACGCTGGACCCATCCATTGGTGAGTTCACCATGAGCCATCCGGATATTAAATGCCCGCCCAGTGGCAAGATCTATTCCGTGAATCACGGTAATTTTTTCCGTTACGAAAAAGGAGTACAGAAGTATATTGATCTCTGCCAGAAAAAAGATAAAACAACTGGTGGCCCCTATACTCAGCGTTATATTGGCAGTATGGTATCTGATGTGCATCGCAATCTTATCAAAGGAGGAATATTCATGTATCCCGGTACCATTGAAAAGCCCAAAGGGAAATTGCGACTCCTTTATGAATGCAATCCATTTGCATTTATAATGGAAGTAGCGGGAGGGAAGGCTACCAATGGTAAAGAGCGGATCCTGGAAATTCAGCCCACAGAATTGCATCAGCGTACTCCTATGTTCATTGGCAGCAGGGATATGATGGCGGAACTGGAAGAATGCCTGGTAGAGTCCTGAAATCGATTCAGCATACTTTAACTTATCCGGTATCCAATTGGTATAAATCTTGTTTTTAAAGGGGATCATTATAAGCAGCAATGAAAACTAAACAGTTTCTTACCGGTCTCTTCTCCTTAGTAATAATTGCAGGCATCTTTTCATTTACTGTTCAGGATAACCTGGTTGAGGATGTACTGAGCTATACCAATAAATTCAGGAAGTCAAAAAGACTGGCTCCACTTGAAATGCAGGAAGAATTGAACAGGATTGCCCAAAAACATACAGATGATATGGCCAGGGGAAAGGTAGGATTTGGCCATGAAGGGTTTGATGCAAGGGAAGCGCGGGCCAGGAAATATTTCCCGGGTGCCACTCATTTCGCTGAAAATGTAGCCTATGGTTCTCATACAGGCAAGGATGTAGTGGACGGATGGAAAAGCTCATCGGGTCACCGCCGCAATATGCTGGGCCCTTACAAATACATTGGTATTGGCGTTGCCCGTAACAGGCGCGGGGTCCTTTATTACACCCAGCTATTTATCGATTAAATTTTTGCCCCGGTAAATTAGTGCAGCCCAGAATTGGTGTAAATTGCCGCACAATTGCAAAGAATACAATCATTTCTGTCAGGAACCTGGTTAAGAACTACGGTAATTTCCAGGCGGTTAAAGACATCTCCTTTGAAGTTTATGAAGGCGAAATATTCGGCCTGCTTGGGCGCAATGGCGCGGGCAAATCCACTACACTTGAGATCATTGAAACCCTGCGGGAAAAAACCAGCGGTGAAGTGCTGGTGGATGGTTTTAACCTGGATAAAGAACCCGGCGAGATCAAAAAGATCATCGGCGTTCAGTTACAGACCAGCGGATATTATCCCGGTCTAAATCTTCTTCAGCTGATTGAATTATTCTCCGGATTGTATAACCGCCAGGTTGGAGCAATGGAATTACTGGAATCAGTAAACCTCAAAGACAAGGCAAAATCCAAATTTAAAGACCTTAGCGGGGGGCAGAAACAGCGTTTCTCTGTAGCTACCACACTGATCAACCAGCCCCGTATTATCTTCCTGGATGAGCCTACAACTGGTTTGGATCCACAGGCCAGAAGAAGCCTTTGGGAACTGATCAAAGATATAAGACAGCGAGGCACTACAGTTATTATCACCACGCACTATATGGATGAAGCAGAATATCTTTGCGATCGCATTGCCATTATGGATGCAGGTAAGATTAAATCATTAGATACTCCCGACAAAATGATCGATGATCTTGTAGCAACTGGCTTTGAACGTCCCAAACAGGTGAAGAAAGCTAACCTGGAAGATGTTTTTATCCATTTGACTGGTCATTCATTGAAAGAGGAATAATATATTACGCAGGTGAGCATTCAGAATAAACTAAAAGAATTTATGCAAAGCAGGATTGAAACCCAGAAGCAATATGGCAAATCCTTTATGCAGGCGAATAAAGACAAACCTGGCGTAACGGAATTGCCTGAAGGTATCCAGTATGAAGTAATAAAAGAAGGTACTGGCCCCCAGCCATTGCTTACAGATAAGATCAAGGCACATTACAAAGGTGCCCTGCTTGATGGAAAAGAATTTGACAGTTCCTTCAAACGCAACCAACCTTTTTCGGCGCCATTGCGTTCTTTAATCAAGGGATGGCAGATTGCAATTCCTTTGATGAAAACGGGAAGTCACTGGAAATTATGGATACCATCTGATCTGGCTTATGGCGATAGAGGATCAGAACCTGCTATTCCCGGAGGTGCCACCCTGCTATTTGAAGTTGAACTGCTGGAAATAATTGAACCACAAAGTAACGGTGGTCAATCCCGGGACTGGCGATAATAATTGTTTATAAATAGACTTTTTAACTACTCAAAGGGATTATGGTAATTACTGACCCCCGCTATCCTGTTGGCAAGTATGAACCGCAGCCTTTCTCCATACAGACCAAAGTGGAATGGCTGGCTGATATAAAGTTCCTGCCTGCTTCACTGGAAAACGCCATTCTTAATCTGGATGAACACCAATTGCAAACCCCTTACAGGGAAGGTGGCTGGACTGTTCACCAATTGGTGCATCATGTTGCCGACAGTCATATCAATGCCTATTGCCGTTTCAAACTGGCGCTGACGGAAGATAATCCTACCATCAAGCCCTATGAAGAAAAGTTATGGGCTGAAATGAATGACGTTCAAAAATTGCCTATCAATATTTCCATTACGCTTCTCCATGCCTTACATACCCGCTGGTATGAGACACTTAAATACGTGAAGGATGATGAATGGAACAATCGCACCGTATTCCACCCTGAACATAAGAAAACATTGCGATTGTGGTATCTGCTGGGAATGTATGCCTGGCACTGCCGTCACCATGTGGCACATATTACTTCTCTCAGGGAAAAGATGGGATGGTAGATTATGAAATGGAAGATACTCTCCTCGGAATATTTATTTAATGATCGCTGGTTTAAGGTAAGGAAAGAGCGATGCCAAAAGCCTGATGGGGGCATTGTTGATCCTTATTATGTATATGAATTTCCCACATGGGTAGCTGCACTGGCTTTAACAGAAGATGGAAAGATCATTCTGGAACGCCAATACCGTCATGCCCTTGGTGAAATATGTATTGAGTTGCCTGGTGGATGTGTGGATGACACAGATAAGAACCTGGAAGAAGCCATTTCCCGTGAACTGATGGAAGAAACCGGTTATTCTTTTTCTTCTTATGAATACCTGGGCAGGATATCAGCCAATCCTTCTACTAATACTAACCTGTTGCACATGTTCCTTGCCAAGGGTGGCAAAAAGACAGGTCCGCAGCAATTGGATGCAAATGAAGATATCCATGTAGATTTAGTCACTATGGATGAACTCAAAGCAATAATCAGGGAAAATAAAATAGTTCAGGCCATGCATGTAAGCTGTATATTATATGGACTGGAGAAAATTGGAGAGCTGTCCTACTGATTAATTTACTTCTCCTACAAGGAACACACTTCCACAAACTATGATCAGATCATCAGGGTGAGCTTTGGAACGGGATTCCTTCAGTGCAAGGTTAACATCATTAAATGCTTTTCCCTTCAATTTAAATTCAGCAGCATTTCTTTGCAATTCTGCTGAGTCAATAGCCCTGGGTATGGGTGCCTGGGCAAAATAATAATGGGCTGTTGGAGGTAATAATCTTAATACAGCCGTAGTTTCTTTATCCTTCACCATTCCCAGGATGATATGCAGTTCACGGTGATCCGTAACTTCTACCTGCTTTAGTATCTGCTGGAATCCATCTACATTATGCCCAACATCCAGCACAACTGTAGGCTTTTGATGAATAATCT
>CAMLGP010000380.1 GCA_946479535.1 uncultured Bacteroidota bacterium | reverse complement strand
TACTACCAATCAGCTTACAATAACGTTGTATACCGTTCTCGGGTTAATTTTTCTTCTTAGTATGCGGCTTATCTATAAGGTAAGGTCAGATGTACGTTATATCATTCAGAGAAGGAAAAAAGAGGAGGAGCTCCGCAAAAGTGAGGAACGATTCCGCATTTTGGTAGATAATGTAAAAGACTATTCCATCTTTATGGTGGATAGCAATGGAATAGTTGAAACCTGGAACCGGGGTGCGCAATTGCTAAAAGGATATACTGCAGACGAAATAATTGGAAAGCCAGCATCAGTATTTTATACGCAGGCCGATGTAGAGGCTGGAATTCCTGATAATAATCTGAAAGAATCCATAAAGCAGGGGCATTTTGAAACCCAGGGACTGCGTGTTCGTAAAGACGGTACTTTCTTCTGGGCAAATGTGGTGATCACACCGCTGTATGATCAGGGAAGCTTAACGGGTTTTGCAAAGATCACTCGTGATATTACCGGACAGAAAAAGAAAGAAGAACAGTTTACTCTTCTCTCCCGGCAGCTTGAGCAAACTCATGATGTTATCTACGCTACCGGAAGTGACCTTAAGTTAAGGACATGGAATAAAGGCGCAGAAGCGCTGTATGGATATACAAAGGAGGAGGCAATAGGTCAGGATCCAAATAAATTGCTGCAATCAATTGTAAAACCTGGATTCCTTGAAGAAGCCCTTCAACAATTATCAGCTAACAATTACTGGACAGGTGAATTGAACTGTAAAACCAAATCAGGACGGGAGATAGTTGTACGTTCTTCCACTACTACTATTACAGATGAAAATGGAACTATTACAGGGTATGTGTCTGTAAATATGGATATTACCGAGCAGAAAAAATTTCAACAGAGACTCAGGCAGTTCAATGTAGAACTGGCAGAACAGGTGAAGCGCAAAACGCAGGAGCTTACGGTAATGCTGGAAAGGATCACGGATGCCTTTGTTTCTCTTGATAAAAATTTTGTTTGTACGTACGCCAACAGAAAGGCTGGCATGCTCATGCAACGCGAGCCCTCCACTGTGATCGGCAGAAATCTGCGCAGGGTATTTCCTGGAATAGTTGGTACCGAAACTGATAAGGCATTCCTGGAAGCCATGCAAACCCAGGAACAGGTGATCACAACCGGTTATTATGAACCATTGGATATCTGGTATGAATTGTATATCTATCCTTCCACAGATGGATGGTCTATATTCATACGAAATGTAACAGATAAGAAGAAAACAGAGCAGAAATTACAGACTGCTCACCAGCGTCTCCTGTTTCACGTTGAAAAAGCTCCTCTTGGCTTTATTGAATGGGATAACAAACTTCAGGTCCGGTCCTGGTCAAAACGCGCTACTGAAATATTTGGATGGACAGAAGCTGAGGTTATGGATCATCAGCGGAATGGGATCAGCCAGGTATTTGAAGAATACATTCCCCGCTTAACCGTAATTGCACGTCAGTTGATAGATGGTGATGCAGAACGTAATATCATTCAGCATAAAGGTTATACCAAAAGTGGAAGAGTAGTTTGGTGTGAATGGTTCAATTCTGTCATAAAGGATGAGAAGGGGCAGGTAATAACCATTCTTTCATTGGTACAGGATATTACTGAAAGGATCAGGGCGGAAGAAAAGATCAAAAAAAATTATGTAGAGTTGCGTGCATCGGAACAAAAATACAAGCTGCTGTTTGAAAGCAATCCCATGCCCATGTGGATGCGCTCCATGGAAGACAAAAGTATTATTGATGTAAACAGGGCGGCCTGCATAGCCTATGGTTATAGCAAAGAGGAATTCCTGCAGCTGGGTCCAACCAGTCTGCGCCACCCTGAAGAAGTGGATGCTTTCCTGGAAGAGTTTGAGAAGGAAATGCTCTATCCAACCAACAGGGGGGTATGGAAGCACAGGAGAAAAGATAATACTTATATCGAAATCGAGATCTATGTTCAGGATACAATGTACAATGGCAAAAAAGTGCGTTTGATCCTGGCTAAAGACGTAACGGAACAATTAAAGGCAGAAGATAATTTACGTAGCTCCTATGAAGAGATTCGAAGGCTTGCTTCCCACCTTAGGGAGATCCGTGAAGAGGAAAGAACCAATATGTCTAGAGAGATTCATGATCAGTTGGGACAACAGCTGACTGTAATGAAGATGGATATTTCCTGGTTGCACAAGAAAATGCTTAATGCCGAGAAACCGATCCAGAACCGAATGAATGATCTGAAGAATATGATGGATGATACAGTGAAACTTGTTCGGCGGATTGCATCTGATCTTCGTCCCAGCCTGTTGGATGATATGGGATTGATAGCTGCCATTGAATGGCATGTGGCTGAATTTGAAAAACGTTCTGGTATTACCATAGCACTCACGGGTATTAAGGAAGAACCTGCTTTGTCAAAGGATTACAGGATCAATCTTTTTAGAATTGTCCAGGAATCTCTCACCAATGTAAGCCGTCATTCGGAAGCCAGCAAGGTGGAGATTAACCTGGAAAAACATGAAAGCACGTTAGTGCTTGGCATTAAGGATAACGGAAAGGGTTTTGATCCTGTGGAGGCTGGTAAAAAAGGGTCTCTGGGCTTGTTAGGCATGAGGGAAAGGACAGCTGTAATTGACGGGAACTATGAATTATTCAGTGCTCCGGGCCATGGCACGCTGGTGCAGGTTAGTGTTACTATTGGAGAACACGGAAAAATGTAGTTGAAAAACTACTTTGTCTCTTTTTCAATATCGACGAATGATTGAGGTCTTGTTCTATTTTTTAGTGGTCCGGATTGGAGTTTCTTTGTATCATCATAACGACGAAATTATCCCGTGAAAACAATAAAAATCCAATCCCTGTAGAAAAACTTAAACAAGTCATCTGATTAGCTTCCAGAAAAAATTTAGTTTAAGGTTAATGGTTAAGTGGGCCCCTGTAGAAATACAGGGGTTTTTTTGGTCTGTTGAAGCCTGTAATTAAAGATTATTCTAATCTGGAATAGCGAAGGTGGGTCTACGCAGGTGATAATTTTCACCGCCGGAATATTTTGTACGTATTATCCGGAAGGTTCCTTTATTTTCATTGCTGTAATCATTCGATACTAACTACAGCCATGCCATTTGTAAAAAACTCCCGTGTAAATTATTTTTATATTCCTGCAATCCTGTCCCTGGTAGGGTTCATTATTTTTTACTTTGTTGATCTCAATGGTTCCTCCGGTTACTCTGAGCCGGATGGACAGCTATGGGTAGCGAAACTTCCTGCCGGTTACTGGGGAGGGGCTATACTATCGCTTTTCTTTTTCTCGCTTGCCATTGCTTTCAGAGGTCATACTTTCCTGAAAGGATTTTCCTATACCATGATGATACTGGCTGTAGTAAGTCTTGCCATGTATTATCCGGGCAGTTTTAAAAAAGTGGGCGGTCTGGAATCATCCTCTATCATACCTTATTTGCTGCAGTTGATCATGTTTGGCATGGGAACGGAACTAAGCCTGAAAGATTTTGCAGAGGTATTGCGAGCACCAAAAGGTGTTATTATTGGAATAGTTTGTCATTATACCATTATGCCCCTGGTAGGGTTTGGATTAGCGCATCTCTTTAATTTCCCGCCTGAGATAGCTGCCGGGATCATCCTGATCGGATGTTGCCCCAGCGGACTTGCTTCCAATGTAATGTGTTATCTGGCTAAAGCAAATCTTGCCTTATCGGTTAGTGTAACCGCTATTTCAACCATTTTGGCACCATTTCTTACCCCTTCGCTGATGAAGTTACTTGGCGGTAGTTATGTTACAGTTGATTTTTGGGCAATGGTATGGGATATTACCAAAATTGTTATTCTCCCAATCATCGCCGGCCTTGCATTCCATTACCTGGTAAGGGGAAAAATGAAATGGCTGGACAAGGCCATGCCCCTTGTTTCCATGATAGGTATTGGTTTGGTGCTGGTGATCATTACGGCAAATGGAAGGGATAATCTCTTAAAAATTGGCGGATTGTTGATGATCGCCACATTTATACATAATATGGCAGGTTATTCCCTGGGTTATTGGTCTGCCCGTATTATGAAATTTCCCGAAAGGGATTGCAGGACTATTGCTTTGGAAGTTGGCATGCAGAATGCAGGTCTTGCAGCTGCGCTGGCTAAATCTATGGGAAAAGTGGCAACTACTGGTCTTGCCTCTGTGATATTTGGTACAATGATGAATGTAACAGGCTCCTCTCTTGC
>CAMLGP010000379.1 GCA_946479535.1 uncultured Bacteroidota bacterium | reverse complement strand
ATACTACAACCAGTGCCTAATGTAGCCTTAGCCATACCAGGCCCAAAACATCCTTCACCGAAGGCTGCTGCATGAGAATCCCCAATCATTGCAGTAATGGGAACAGGCTCCTGAAATAATCCTTCCAGAACTGTTTCACCATATTGAGAAGAGGATGATCTGATCCCGGGCAATTGCAACCCTTTCAATCCGTAATCATTGATCAGCTCCTGGTCCCAGTTTAGTGTATGCAGGTTAAAGAACAGGGTTCGGGAAGCATTGGTATGATCGGTAGCATATACTTTTCCCTTGGTTAGCCGGTACAATAACCAGGTATCAATAGTACCAAAGCATGCTTTACCCTGCTGAATTGCGCTCCTGATCTTCTCATTGTTCTGAAAAAGCCAGATCAGCTTGGTAGCGGAAAAATATGGATCCATCAACAGTCCCGTTCTTTCTTTCACTTTTTCATGCAAACCTTTCAATTGCTCGCAAATGGCAACTGAGCGCTTACATTGCCATACAATGGCAGGATGGAGCGGTTTGCCTGCTTCATCCCAGATAACAAAAGTTTCACGCTGATTGGAAATCCCGATGCCAGCAATATCGCCTGTTCCAAATCCTTTCTCTTTAAATGCAGACAGGCATTTCTTTACTGATTGTATTACGTTTTGAAATATTTCCTCCGGGTCCTGCTCCACAAATCCATCCTCCAAATAATGGGTATGTAAAGCCTCATTTCCTTTTGCAATAGCCTTCCCTTCGGCATCAAATACCAATGTTTTAGTAGAACTTGTTCCCTGATCAATTGCAAGAATGAATTTTTTCACCTTAGTTTTCTCTTTTTTCTCCTACCCTGTCAATAATTACCGCCAGCAATATAACACCACCCTTCACTACCTGTTGCCAGAATGGAGATACATTCAATAATACCAACCCATTATTTAAAACCCCAATGATCACGGCCCCTATTACTGTTCCTCCTACTGAGCCTTTTCCTCCATTCAGGGAGGTTCCTCCAATTACCACGGCAGCTATTGCATCCAGCTCATAACTTAATCCGGCATTGGGTTGTGCGGAATCCAGTCGCGATGTAACAATCACCCCTCCCACTGCAGCCAGTGCCGCGCCCAGGCTATATACAATCAGTTTTACTTTATTGATCCTGATACCTGATAACCGTGCAGCAGTTTCATTTCCCCCGATGGCATAGATATATCTTCCCAACCTTGTCTGTCTCGTAATAAATGAAGCGATCAACACCACCAATAACGCTATCCATACGGGTACCGGAATTCCAATCAATGAACCAGTACCGATCCATGCAAAACTGGTTCCCAGGTTACTTACCGGGTGGCCCCCTGTATATAGCATTGTAAATCCCCTGGCAATGGTGAGCATTGCCAATGTGGCCACGAATGGTGGCACCTTGAATTTCGTGATCGTGATTCCATTAAATAATCCCAAAAGGGCGCCCACAATTAATCCCGCCAGTAGTGCTCCTAATAAAGTAAATCCTATAAACAGATCTGCCGATGGTAGCTTAATTCCATTCTTCAATAAGCCAGCTGTTATTGCGCCACATAATGCCAGTATTGAACCAACAGACAAATCAATACCGCCTGTCAATACAATCAATGTCATTCCTGTAGCAATGCAAACATTCACTGCCACCTGCCTTAATACATTCAGGCCATTTGACGCAGTAAAGAATTTATCTGTAAGTACTCCCAACAGAATACAAAGTACCACCAGTGCAATAAGCGATTGAAACCGCTTCAGATTTTGGCTATAGGTTGCAGGAATCGCCGTCATTTCTATCAGTTTTTTTGTATGGCATGCTTTAATATCTCAGTTTCCGTTGATCTATCTGCAGACAGAGAGGCCGTAAGTTTACCCTCACACATCACCAGTACCCTGTCAGACACTGCCATGATCTCCGGCAGCTCAGAGGAAACCATGATGATCCCCATTCCTTCAGCCGCCAGTGATTTCATTACCGTGTATAATTCTGTCTTTGCATTGATATCGATACCTCTTGTTGGTTCATCCAGCAATAATATCTTTGGATGAGTAGCCAGCCATTTTGCCAGTACGATCTTCTGCTGGTTACCACCACTCAAACTCTTCGCCGCATTATTGGTTGAAGAAGTTTTAATTCCCAGTTGCCTGGAATAGTCTTCTGTCAGTTTCCTTTCTTTTTTACCACTGATCATAATACCCCACTGCAACAATTTTTGCAGGACGGTAATACTGATATTCGATCGAATGGTCTGATTCAGTATCAAACCCTGGCCTTTCCTGTCTTCCGGTACCAGTGCTATTCCTGATTCAATAGCTGCTGCCGGTGATTTGATCTTTACCTGTTTACCATTAATGAATATTTCTCCGGATGAATTAACCGGATGAATTCCGAATATACATTCCATCAGCTCTGTTCTTCCCGCTCCCATTAATCCATATATGCCCAGAATTTCACTTTTGTGGAGGCTGAATGATATATCTGTAATTAAATTGTTTTGTTTCAATACAGGATGGCGCAGGCTGATATTGCTGACTCTTAACAGATCATCACCCATCGCTACAGTTCTGCCACTCCTCTCAAGATTCAATTTCCTCCCTGTCATCTGTAGTATCAATTCATCCTGCGATACGCCTTTCATATCGCCTGAACCCACCGCCTCCCCATCCCTTAACACCACATAACGGTCTGCAATGGCAAATAGCTCTTTGAGTTTATGTGAAATATATACAATGGTCTTTCCTTCCTCTCTTAACTGGCTGATTATATGAAAGAGATTCTCTACTTCCTTATCGCTGATGGCAGAGGTTGGTTCATCCATGATGATCACAGATGCTCCGGAATGTAATGCTTTTGCAATCTCAACCAGTTGCTGCTGTCCGATCCGCAAACCAGCAACTTTCACATTGGGTGCTATATCCAGTTTCAATTGCAGTAACAATTCCCTGGCCTGCTCATTCATTCTCTTTTTATCCAGTATACCAAACTGGTTAACCAGTTCTCTTCCCAAAAAGATATTTTCTGCAACAGTCAGGTAAGGGATAAGACTCAATTCCTGGTGAATGATTGCAATACCTTTTTCCTCTGCCTCCCTTGCATTAGCAAACCGGATGGTTTGGTCTCTTAATAGGATCTCGCCTTCATAATCTGTTAATACACCAGAGAAGATCTTCATTAAGGTTGATTTGCCAGCGCCGTTCTCCCCTATAATTGCATTCACTTTGGCTGGATGCAATTCCAGGGTTATATTAAAAAGAGCCTTCACTCCTCCAAACCGTTTGGATATATTTCTGGCAACAAGCATCCGTTAATTAATTTTTAATCTTAATGGAAGTATTTCCATTGCCTGAAGATCAACATGCGCCTTATTGAATTTAATCGCGCCAGTTACTTCCACATTATCTCCAACCTTCACTGCCTTTTTAAACGAAGGCAGCACTTCTTTTCTTACCTTTTTATTAAATTCCTCAGATATATTGTTAAGGTCAACAGTATTGCTAAAATCACGAATGTCAACCAGATTGGAAGCATCCCGGATAGCATTTCCGTATATAAACTCGGTTGCCAGATGGACAGACCTCGCAAATGTGCCATTTAGCGGAAGATGCACAATAACCTCATCTTCCAAAACACTATCCACCATTCCGGAAAACTTAACCAGACAGTATCGATAATTTCCAATTGCTATGGCATGGGAATATTGCTGAAATGCCTTTTCTGAATTACGCTCAATAGCAGCAGTAAGAGTATCTAATTCAACTGCTGAATCAAGTTTTGAAGGAAGCTGTTCATTCCAAAGCTTATTTGTAAACGGTACTACTTCAAATCTGGCAGTCCCACTCACACCCATCGTACTCAGCTTTTTGAAATAAACTGATTTATATCCCACCAATGCAATCACCACCAGCAACAATATGTATTTAATGATCTTATTCATGGCTTTTATTTTTTGCCATAGGCGATATAATCATCAATATTCTGACTGGAAACCAGTTCCACCGCTACAGGAATTTTCTTTGGAAAATCTCTTCTGCCTTTCACATATTCATCCGCAAACTCTGCCGCAGTCTCTGCCATCACTTTAGGGAATTGCATACCTGTAGCCGCTATCTTCTTTTCTCCAATTGCCGTGATCACATCCTCTGCCCCATCAAATCCAAATACTTTCACCTTATTGGCTTTTCCCGATGATACCAGTGCCTGGTACGCACCCATTGCCATAGCATCAT
>CAMLGP010000378.1 GCA_946479535.1 uncultured Bacteroidota bacterium | reverse complement strand
CAGCTCCGTGCTGCGGGCAGTTGAGGAGTTGCTGGTCGCAAGCCGGCTGATGTCCGCACTTGTCGTGCACAACGAGGTCGCGGTCGGCTGGGTGACGACCGTGCTTCGCGCGCTGGGCCGCCGGGTGCCGGAGGACGTCGCCGTCGTGGCGGTGTGTTCGGACGACCTCGCCGAACAGGCGTCACCGCCGTTGACCTCGGTGCGTCTTCCTGCCGAGGAGCTTGGCCGGAGGGCGGTGGAGCTGTTGGTCGGCACGCACGAAGGACAGCCGGGACCGCCTCACACCTTGCTGGAGCCCCGGCTGCAGGAGCGGGCGAGCACGGCCAGGGCAGCCGGTCGAACCGGGTCCTGACCCGAGGTCGTAGCCACGGTCAGGAGGTGAACTGCCACCAGTTGACCCTGTAGGTGAGTTGATAATTCTGTTATCTCCAGTCCGCATTCATTTACGATACCTTTTATTTCATCAGCATAGGTTTTGCTCTCAGCTGCTTTTTGAAGATCTATACAGCGAATATCCCATGTTGGAATCTGAACGCCTTTAAAACCCAGGCTTTCTGCCCAAAGGCAAATGGACTTCAGATTATTAAATGGTGCTTTATCACCCATGAACTGGGCCAGGAATATTGCGGGCCCCTGAATTGTGGTCATCGTTTGTTTATTATTTTTTATTAGCAATATGGCTTCTCTCCGCCGCAGCGGATCAAGGTCATAGCAAAAACATTACTATAAATAAATTACACTGCAAAATCTGTCCATTTCTGGCTGGAAGCAGAAGAAGCAACTACGTTATCAATAAATGCCATGCCACGGATACCTTCATCTACTTTGGGGTAGTCGAGGTTTTCTTTAGACGCCTGTTTACCATCCAACTTTGCGGCAAGTGTTGCTGCGAAATTTTTATAGATATTGGCGAAAGCTTCCAGGTAACCTTCCGGATGCCCTCCCGGTGTTCTGCAATTTGAAACTGCATAACTGCTCAGGCGGTCACCATAATTGCCTCCAGCCCTTAATATCTGTACCGGCTGATCAAGCCATTTTAACAATAAAGTATTGGTTTAATTTTGTGCCCATTATATACATCCTTTCTCTCAATATACACGGATATTAAATGAATTTTCTTCACCAGCCTCAAAATGTGATGCCATGAGTACACCGGCAGCGCCATTATCATATTTCAATAATACATTACCATCATCATCCAGTGCACGGCCTTCTACCATTATATTAAGGTCTGCACAAAGCTTAGTGATCTTCAAACCAGTTACATATTCAGTAAGGTGTGCGGCATGGGTTCCGATATCACCCATACATCCACTCTTGCCACTCTTTTTAGGATCTGTTCTCCAGGCAGCCTGTGCATTCCCTTCTCTTTCGGTGAGTTTGCTTAACCAGCCTTGTGGGTATTCAACATATATCTTTCGGATCTTGCCAAATTTTCCATCCTGGATCATGGCACGGGCCTGCTTAACCATTGGATATCCGGAATAGGTATGTGTAAGACATAACAATAAACCGGTATCATCCAGTTTCTTTTTCAATTGTTTTGCCTGATCAAGTGTAAAAGTGATAGGTTTTTCAATCACTACATTAAAGCCATTATCCAACGCCATCATGGCAGGATCAAAATGGGCGAAGTTGGGAGTAACGATCGTTACGAAGTCCATTCTTTTATCTGCAGGAAGGGTAGCTTCCTTTTTGATCATCTCATCATAAGTAAGATAGATCCTGTCCTGTGATAAAAATAAACTGCGCCCTGACTCAACTGCAATATCCGGGTTGATGCTTAACGCGCCGCATACCAGTTCTATTTGGCCATCCATAAAAGCTGCATGACGATGGATTGCACCAATGAAGGCATCTTGACCTCCACCGATCATTCCCATCCGTAATTTCCTGTTCATTTGGCTAAAATTGTTGGTTTTTATTTATTTGTGAGGCTCGAATGTAAAAATATTTCTAAAAATAGTACATTTAAGTTTTACAACCTTTAAATAGCAACTAACGATATGCAAGCAGTTAATCCCAAGCAACTTTTTTTAGCCAGTCGCATTGCGTTAATCGTAACGGCGATGACATTTGCCTTCAGGGCAGCCCTTAGCGGACGCTGGGGAACTGAATTCTCTTTATCTGCAGAGCAGATAGGGTGGATTTTCGCCCCGGCATTTTATGGTTTCACGCTGGCAATGATCTTTGGAGGACCGTTGTGTGATTATTTAGGTATGAAAAAACTGGTAGGTCTCGCTTTTATCAGTCAGGCAGCCGGAATTATTATTTATTTAATAGCTAAAGATGCTACAATGCTCTTTGTAGGTACAATTTGCATTGGTATAGGTAATGGTATGGTGGAAGCCGCCTGTAATCCGCTTACGGTAACACTTTATCCGAATGATAAGACTACCATGTTAAACCGCTTTCACGTGTGGTTTCCAGGTGGTATTGTAATTGGTGGCCTGCTTTCTTATATCATTCTTGAAAAATTGGAAATGGATTGGCGTATTTTGATAAGCACACTATTCATTCCCCTGATCATATATGGTGTAATGTTCTGGCGTCTTACCTTCCCTCAAACGGAAAGAGTGCAAAAAGGTGTTAGTACAAAGCAAATGTTTGCTTCCTGTTTAAATCCCCTGTTTATAGTAATGATAATATGTATGTTCCTTAGTGGAGCAACCGAACTTGGGACCAATACATGGATAGAAGAATTATTAAAAGGAGCTGGTGTATCCGGTATACTGGTACTGGTATTTATTAATGGTCTTATGGCGCTGGGTCGGACATTTGCAGGCCCTGTTGTTCATCGCCTGAACCCAAATGGAATGCTGATCTTCTCTGCATTCTTTTCCCTCGTAGGTCTTGTACTGATGAGTCAGGCATCTGGGTATATGGCTTTTGGAGCGGCCCTGGTTTTTGCTGTTGGAATCTGTTTCTTCTGGCCAACCATGCTGGGATTTGTATCTGAATACATGCCCAAAACCGGAGCATTAGGACTTTCGCTGATGGGAGGTGCCGGAATGTTTTCTGTGTCAGTTATTTTACCTGTGATGGGTGGCTGGTTTGATAAGGCAAAAGCTGCCGCCATTTCCTCAGGGGTGGACACACATAAAGCTGAAGCTGCTGCAGGATCGGATACCTTTCTTAAAGTGGCTATAATGCCCGCCATTCTGCTGGTAATATTTGTTATTATATACTTTGTAAGAAAGAGATCATCAACCGTTCATAAACAGGCTGTAGCATAGTAGCCTGAAATTCGTAACTTGACAAAGATTGTTTGTTATACATGAAGAAATCTACCAGAAGAGAGGCCCTGAAAAAAATAGCAACCGGCGCATTAGCTGCCGGAACTGTTAGCGGATTGTCAGCCTCCGTCTCCCATGAATCCGCCGAAAACTTCAAAATGAAAGGAAATATCAACCATTCCGTTTGTGCCTGGTGTTATAATTTCATTTCTATTGAAGAGTTGTGCAAAGTGGTTAAGAAAATTGGCTTTAGTGCCATAGACCTGGTTGGCCCCAAAGACTGGCCCACTCTCCAGAAGTACGGTATTTTTTCTTCCATGTGCAACGGTGCCGAACTGGGTATCCCGGATGGATGGAACCGCAAAGAAAATCACGAGAAACTCATTAAGAATTATACTGAACATATTGACCTTGTTTCCAAAGCCGGTTATAAGAACCTGATCTGCTTCAGCGGTAACCGCCGCGGTATGGATGATCAGACCGGTATGGATAACTGCGCTGAAGGGCTTAAAAAGATCATGAGCCTGGCAGAACAAAAGGGCGTAATGATCCAGATGGAATTACTCAATAGCAAAGTGAACCATAAGGATTATATGTGTGATAAATCAGCCTGGGGAGTTGAACTAGTCAAAAAAGTTGGTTCTCCAAATTTTAAACTGTTGTATGATATTTATCATATGCAGATAGATGAAGGCGATGTGATCCGCACCATCCAGGATTTGAATCCTTATTTTGGTCACTACCATACCGGTGGTGTTCCCGGCAGACATATTATTGACGATTCACAGGAACTATACTACCCGGCCATCATGAAGGCGATCATTGCCACGGGCTTTAAAGACTACGTGGCGCAGGAATTCATTCCGGTTGCGGAAAATAATGATGAAAAGATCGCGCAACTAAAGAAGGCCATTAAGATCTGTGATGTTTAAAGATGTTAAAACAGGGAGCCGGTAAGCCGATAGCTCCCTGTTTTTTTCCCTTTACTTACTACCCCCATT